>DATFKK010000024.1 GCA_035268685.1 Candidatus Krumholzibacteriia bacterium
ATGGTCTACTACTACGGCTGGAAGCGGCTGTCGCCGCGCAAGCACCTGGCGGTGGGCTGGATCTACTTCGTGATGGCCTGGCTGTCGATGGTCGTCATCAACGGGATCCTGTCGTTCCAGCTGACGCCCGGCGCGTGGCTCGAGACCCGTAACTTCTGGGACGGCTTCTTCAACCCGACCTACTGGAGCTCGCTCTTCGCGCGCACCTTCTACGCGGTGGCCATCGCCGGCCTGTTCGCCGTTTTCACCGCGTCGCGTTCGCGCGACGTAGGCGAAGCTGCGCAGCGGTCGTGGCTCATGCGGATCAGCGGTGTGTGGGCGATCGTCGGCGTCGCACTGACCGCCGTCGGCACCATCTGGTGGTGGGGCGACGTGCCCGAGGCCGTCCGCGGCGTCACGCGCGGCGACATGCCCATCGCCACCGCGGTCACCCACTGGACTCCCATCATGACGCTGGTGCTCGCCGCACTCGTCGTGATCGGTCCGCTGTTGATGCCCCGCCTGGTCAACCGTCCCGTGGCCGTGGTCATCCTGCTCGTGGGCCTGGCCGCCATGGGCGGCGGTGAATGGGTCCGCGAGGCGATCCGCAAGCCCTGGGTGGTGTACGACTACATCTACTCGAACGGCATCCTCGCCAGCGAAGTCGAGGACGTGCGCGAGGACGGGGTCGTGGCCAATTCGCTGTGGATCGATCCGGCGACGAAGGACGATCCGGTCGCCCACGGCGAGCAGATCTTCCGCGCCGCCTGCCAGAACTGCCACGCCGACGACGGCTACAACGGCATGGCCCAGCGTGTGCGGCACTGGGACCCCGACTTCGCCGCGGGCATGGTGCAGCGCTTCGAACACACGCGCCGCATGATGCCGCCGTGGGTGGGCACCGAAGAAGAAGCGCAGGCCGTGGCCGCCTACCTCATGACCCTGAAACCCGAAGGCGTGACCCCACCGCGTGACGGACGCGAGGTCTACGAGGTTCGCTGCGCCCCGTGCCACGCCGACATCGAGGGCGGTCAACGCTACATCCGCGACTACATCGCCGGCTTCGGAGCAGAGGAGCTGCAGTACGACTACCTGCCGTACATGGAGACCGACTACATGCCGGCCTTCACGGCTCCCGAGAACGAGGCCGCGATGCTGTCGGTCTACCTGCAGGCGATCGGTGAGGGTGAGAATCCCGAGACCGCGGCGTCGCTCAGCACGTCCGAACTGGCACGGGGCGACGTCCCCACCACCTCGACCTCGGAGGGCACCCGATGAATCCCGATGTCCTGACGGCCGTGCCCACTCCCGACGCCCTCCCACTGCCGGGACCGGTGTGGCTGTTCGAGTTCCTGTTGCTCTTGACCTTCGTCCTGCACCTGCTGGCCATGAACTTCCTGCTCGGCGGTGCGGTCATCTCGGTCGTGGAACGCCTGCGCGCCAAGGCCATGCCCAGGCACGGCGTGGGGTCGGCGGTCACCGCGGGTGCGGGCGAGCCCTTCGAGATCGCGCGGTGGTTCGAGAGGAAGATGCCCCCGGCCATGGCCTTCACCATCACGCTGGGCATCGCGCCACTGTTGTTCGTACAGTCCATGTACGGTCATCTGCTCTACACGTCGAGCGTGATCACGGCCTGGCCGTGGTTCAGCGTCCTGGGCGTCTTGCTGGTGACCTACTCGCTCGTGTACCGCCTGAGTTTCAACGGCGAGAACCTGAGCGGGGCCACGAAGATCACCGGCGTGCTGGTGATGATCGGACTGCTCACGATCGCCTTCCTGTACGTGAACAACATGACGCTGTCGATCCGACCGGAGTCGTGGGCGGCCAAGTACTTCGCGAGGCCCGACGGGACGTCGTGGAACCTGGACGACCCGACCTTCTGGCCACGCCTGCTGCACTTCGTCACCGCGGCACTCGCCGTGGCGGGCATGGTGCTGGCCGTGGTCGGCGCACGTCGCGTGAACAAGGGTGACGAGAGCGGTCGCCCGTGGCTGAAGATCGGCGGGCTGTGGTTCGTGATCCCCACCTTCCTGCAGTTCGCCTGGGGTCTGTGGTGGCTGCTCACGCTCGATCGCGAGGTCATGCTTCCGCTGATGGGCGGAGACCTCCCGAACACCCTGGTGTTCATGCTGAGCATCTTCCTGCCGATCGGCGCCTTGGTCATGGTGGCCATGTCGCTGAAGTCGGAGCGTCCCTTCGGCATGGTGCACGGGGCGTCGTGGCTGCTGCTGCTGACCGTCGTGGGCATGGTGATCACCCGCCACGCCGTCCGCGAGTACACACTGCAACCCTACTACGACGTGAACACCGCGCAGACGCTGCCGCAATGGGGCGTGTTCGGCATCTTCGCCGCGCTGCTCGTGGTGGCGATCGCGATCACCGCGTGGATGGTCGCGGCGATCATGAGGGCGCCGAAGGCCGAGGTGGGCTGAGGCCCGTCCGCTCGAACCTTACCCGAGGCGTCGACCGGCCGTGGGACTCGTTCCCGCGGCCGGTTCTTCGTGGTGTGCGGACTTCCGCCGCGGAAGCGCGTGCCGAAGTCCCTACTCCAGGAGCGGCACGCCGAACTCCTCGGCGTTCTCCCGGACGCGCCGATCCAGACTCAGCAGGGCGACGTCGGGGAACGCTTCGGCGAATTCCAGCAGCGAGGCCAGATGCAGCGCATCGAGGGTGCGGACCGGTTCCACTGGCAAGGACGCCGTGGCACGATCGCGGACGCCGGCCGTGAGCTCCATCTGGATCCAGCCCGCGGTCGCACGCCGCAGCATTCCGCGCAGCGCGCGCGCATCACGGGCGCGGAGCGTGCCGTCGTGTTCGGCACGCGTGAGAACGCGCGCGGTCTCGACCGCCGTGAGGACCGACGTGACCACCGTGTCGGCGGAATCGACCTGGCGGCGAACCTGCGCGCCCGCGGGCTCGCCCAGCAGCCAGGCCAGGACGGCGGAGGTCTCGACGTAGAGCACGCTCACGCCGTGTCTCCGCGGTCGGCGTCGAGGAGCCGGGTCCACGTTCCTTCTTCGCTCTCGAGCGGCGACTCCGGCAGGGGCTGCTTCTCGTGCGTGGGGACGATCAGCTTTCCCGCGCCGATCCACTCCGACAGGATCACGTCGCCGCCGGAACGGGTCGTGTACACACCACCCGGTTCGTGCAGCTCGGCCACGACCGTGTTGCGATCGGAGACGAGGATCCGCGCCCCGCTGCGCACTTCGCGCAGATAGGCACTGAGGTTGTTCTTGAGATCTTTGATGCCGACCGTCTTCATGGACCCAAAGTAGCTACTGGTGGCTACCAAGTCAAGGCCAGCGTCCCGCACCGAACCCGGCGCATGGGCTATACTGATACCTCCCCTGTTCGAGGTCCTGCCCATGCCCTTCACGCGCTCGCGGCGCGCGTTCCTCGCGCAATCATTGCTCACCGGAGCCGTCATCTGCTTCGGTACCGGCTTCGCTCGAAGCGATTCGGCGAGAATTCGACCCGTCCGCCACGATCCCTCGTGGCTCGACGTGCACGACTTCGCCGCCCTGCGCGGACGGCGCGTGCGCCTGCTCAGTGAGGACGGGCAACGGTTCGCCGGTCGGGTCGTCGACGTCGAGAACGGCAATCGCACCCACCGCGGCCGACGCGTGGAGCAGTTCTCGGTGCTCGTCCGCACCGGACTGCGCGATCCACTGCCGCAACAACTCTTCGAGGTCGCGCACCCGGAATTCGGCGCGACCGATCTGTTCATGGTCCCGGTGGTCAGCCGTTCCCGCGCCGTCCACTACGAAGCGATCGTGAGCCGCGTCGTCTGACGCGCTCGTGATCGGTGCATTCCAACGGAAAGGTTCGGTGTCATGGACCCGTTCATCGGCCAGATCATCATGTTCGGAGGCAACTTCGCGCCCGTGGGCTGGGCCTTCTGCGAGGGCCAACTCCTGCCGATCGCGCAGAACACCGCGCTGTTCTCGATCCTGGGAACGACCTACGGTGGCGACGGGCGGACCACCTTCGCCCTGCCGGATCTGCGTGGACGTGTCCCGATCCATCCGGGGCAGGGCATCGGTCTGCCGAACTACACGCTCGGACAGCGGGGCGGACAGGCCTCGATCACGCTCGGGATCGACAACCTTCCCCCACACGAGCACACGGTGAGTCCGCCCGCGAACACGGGCGAGGGCCAGAACACGCTGCCCGGTGGTGCCGTTCCCGCGGCGGGCGAGATGCCCACGCAGCCGTACGCCACGACGTCCGACACGACCATGGCCCCGTACAGCACGGGACCCGCCGGAGGTGGACTGGCCTTCGACAGCATGCCTCCCTACGTGGCCGTGAACTTCATCATCGCACTGCAGGGGATCTTCCCCAGCCGCAGCTGAGCCCCGGCCGATCGGAGATCCCGTGCGCACCCTCGGACTCGCCCTCGTCCTGGCCCTGATCCCCGCCCCGTTCGCCGCGGCCTCGCTCGTCGAGGCGGGCTCCGAGGAGGTCGGACTGTACGTGGTCGGCGGAGACGTCGACGTCGAGAGCCGCCAGCCCGCCCTCTCCTACGACCGGTTCGACGATCGGCACCTCGCGGTGTGGACCGAGGACGTCGCCGACGGGCAGGACGTGCTCGGTGGCTTTCTCGACTCCGCCCTCGGCACCAATCCCGTGTTCGCGGGCGGGATCGACGGGCGCACGGGGGCCGCGCGCGACCCCGACACCGCCTTCTGCCCCGACACGCGTCGTCACCTCGTGATCTGGGCGCAGGAACACGCGCCGGGCGCCTTCGAGGTGTTCGGACGACGGGTCGAGCCCGACGGTACCTTCGACGGTCCGGCCTTCCGCATCAGTGACGCGGGCACCGACGACACCGACGCGGCCTTCGACGCCCTGCACCCCGCGGTGGCCAGCGACGAGCAGGGCAACTTCCTGGTGGTCTGGCACTCCGACGACGACCGCGGTGGCCTGGCCGACGGCGACTTCGAGGTCTTCCTGCGGATCGTGCCGGCGACGGACGGGTCGCTGGGTCCGATCCAGCGCCTCACCACGCAGTCCGCGACCGGCGGGCTCGATTCGCTGCGCCCCGACGTCGCGTATCGTCGCGCCAGGGGCGACTACCTGATCGGCTTCGAGACCGACGCCGACCCGGGACCGGACTACGTCCCGAACGGCTTCCTGGCGATCGTACCCGCCACCGGACTTCTCTCCGCGCCCCCCGCCGGCGCGTCGCGGCCGCTGGCCGAGGTCTCGGCCGAACCGCGACGGGTCGAGGGCTACGCGTGGGACATCGCCGTGTCGTCGGCCGCGCTCGGCGCGAACACCCTGGTCGTCTACCGCAGCAACGGCTCGAGCGGGGCCCTGGTCTCGACACGCATCGCCGGTCAGGTCTTCGACGGCGACCTCGCGACGGTGGGCTTCGTCGACGTGACCGATCCGCAGGGAACGCTCGGACCGGCCTGCCGTGTCGACGATCCGGCGGTGACCTACAGCTGGATCTCGGGCAGCTGGGTCGTGGTGTGGAGTGGAGTGCGCTCGGGCTCGTGTGCGACGGGATCGGAGATCTTCGCCGCGGTGGTCGGACGCGACGCCACGATGCCGGCCGCCGCCCCGCTCGTGATCAGCGGCCTGTCGACCGAAGCGCCCACCGCCGACGCGGTCACGCCCGCCGTCGTCGCCAGCAATTCGAGTGCGGGCGACGTCCTCGCCGTGTGGTGCGACGACCGGGCCACCGCCGACGACTACGGTCTGTACGGACAGTTCCTGAACGCCGCCGCCGCGGTGTCGGCGCCATCGGCACCACGGGCACTGTCCGTGGTGGCCGCACCCAATCCTTTCAATCCCATGACGCGCGTCCGCTTCACGCTGCCCGCGGCGGGCGAGGCGAGCGTCGACGTCTATGATCTGCGCGGACGTCACGTTCGCGCCCTGGGGCACGGATCCTTCGACGCCGGCACCCACGACCTGCGCTGGGACGGCGCCGACGACACCGGCGCACAGGTGGCGTCGGGCGTCTACCACGTGCGGCTGCGCCATGCGGCGGGCACGGTCACGCGGAAGATCACGCTGGTCGAATGACCGCGGTGTCCGGGCCCGGCCCGGTGGAACGAAGCCTCGCACCGTGACCCGGTCTCGCCCGGCCCGACGTGCACCAGGAACAGCGGCAGCACGCCCAGCGCGGCGTGTCCCAGCACCCGGATCCCCTGCGCACGCGGCGGTCGGCTCCCGGCTCCCCGAAAGCCACGGCAAAGGGGACGGATTCGCTGCGCGTCGTGCGTTTCCACCCCGGCCGCGCCACGGTTGACACGAACGCCACACAACGCCTAGGCGTGGACTCGCCCTGTCCGGATTCGCACGCGGAATGCGTTCCTTCTCTCGACCACTCCGTACGCGAATCCCGCTGAACTGCTCAGGCCCGAGGACCGATCCATGCTCCGTCTTTCCACCGCCTTCGTCGCCGCCCTCCTGTGCGCGACCACCGCTCTCGCCCAGACCACCGAGATCCGCCCCGTCGAATTCGTGGTCACCGGCAACGTGAGCGAGGAGGGCAGCGGCACGCCCATCGAACGCGCCCGCGTGATCGTCGAGCGCTCCGACGACGGCACCGTGCTCGCCGATCGCGTCTTCACCGACGCCAACGGCGACTACGTGGCGGTGTTCGAGACCGAGGCCGAGGTCACCGTCGGCATCGACGAGCCCACCGACGGCGGCCCCCGCGAGAGCTGGACCGACGGCTACTGGATGGGATCGATCGGTCCGAACCCGGTCCACGGCGGCAGCGACGTCCGCCTGACCGTCCCCTACGCCGCGCGCGACGCCGGCGAGGCCGATCCCGAACTCGAGCTCTACGACCTGCGCGGCCGCCGCATCGACACGCGCGAGACCCTGGGCAGCGGCGTGTACCTGTACCGCCTGCGCTTCGACGACCGCGCCATCGAAGCGCGCAAGATGCTCGTGCTCGGTCCGACGAAGGCCCGCTTCGAGGTCGTGCGCGTCTCCGGCCCCGAAGCGGCGACCGGAACGACCGATGCCCTCGCCCGGCGAGTGGACGACGCCGTCGCCCCGATCCGCGTGACGATCGAGCGCGCCGGCTACGTCCCCGCCAGCACCGATCTGCAGGTCGACTCGGGAACGGGCGGTGTGTTCGACACGACGCTTCCGATCGAGATCGCGCCGGTGGCCGACCTGTCGGTCGGCGGCACGCAGACCGCGGGCGAGTCCGTGCTCTTCGACGCCACCGCCTCGCAGTCACCCGACGGTCAGCCCCTCGACCACGCCTGGAACTTCGGCGACGGCCAGCGCGGCGGCGGCGGCGAGGTCGCCCACGTCTACGCCGCCGAGGGCACCTACGACGTCACCCTCGTCGTCACCTCCACGCACGGCGCCGCCGACACCGCCACCACGCAGATCACCATCGCCGCCCCCGCACCACCGGCGACCGTCGACGCCGAACTCGTCGGCTCGATCACCGACGTCCCGGGCAATCTGCTCGCCGGCGTGCGCGCGACCATCGTCGGCACGGCCGTGACCGACAGCAGCGACACCGACGGCACCGTCACCCTGACCGGCGTGCCCACCGGAACTCCGCTGGCGATCCGTCTGGAGAAGGACGGCTACACCGACCAGATCGTGCGCCTCACCCTGCCCGGCGACACCGACTTCGGCACCTTCGAGTCGACGCTCGCCCGCCGCGACTCGCCCCTGTCGATCGCACGTGTCGAGGACGGTGGCGTGCACCGCGGCGCCGAGGGCGCCACGGTCGAACTGCCCGTCGACGGTCTCGTCCACGCCGACGGCTCGCCCGTGACCGGCGACGCCACGCTCAGCGTGACGCCGCTCGACATGAGCGACGAACGCGACTCCTTCGCCTTCCCCGGCGGCTACGAGGGCCTCCGCCCCACCGGAGAGCGCGGGCTGATCCTGAGCTACGGCGTGATGGAGGTCGTCTTCGAACAGGACGGCGAGGAACTGCAGCTCGCCCCGGGACGGACCGCGACCGTCGAGATCCCGGTCTTCACGCCCGGCGCCGCGGTCGGCGACACGATCGCCCTGTGGTCGGTCGACCCGTCGACGGGCCTGTGGCGCGAAGAGGGCAGCGGCGAAGTCGTGGCGAGCGACGACGCCCCCAGTGGCCTGGCCCTGCGCGCCGAGGTCACGCACTTCAGCTGGTGGAACGCCGACAAGTTCGAGGGCGATCCCTACCGCGTGATCCCCGAATGCAAGATCCGCGACCAGGACGGCCTGCCCACCCTGGAGATCCCGCCCGGCGAATCGTGCTACATCAACGGGCAGACGGTCGGTCCCGGCGGCCCCGTCGGCAACCCGAGCACGAACATCGGACCGAACAACGCGCAGATCCTGGCGATCCCTTCGCGCACCGACTTCGCCCTGAGCGCCAGCACGTCGAACGGGACGCTACGCGGGACCCTCGTGGTCAACGGTGAGCCGGGTGCGACCGACAACGTGGAGATCGTGCTCGATCCCGTCGATCCGGGCGGCGGCACGCTGACCTTCCCGTCGCAGGTCACCGGTGCCATCGATCCCGCCGACGAGACCGACGTCTACACCTTCGAACTGAGCGAGGGACAGCAGGTGGCCGCCGCGGCCACGGTCCCCGACAACAGCACCCTGTGGGGTCGACTGCGTCTGCTCGATCCCACCTCCGCCGCCGTCGATTCGGCCGACTTCCGCGACGGGAATCCGGGCAGCGTCGTGTGGACGGCCGCGCAGGCCGGCACGTACACCCTCGAGGTCGAGAGCACCAACGACCAGATCGGCGGCTACGACCTGCGGGTGTTCCTGGTCGAGGACCGGCCGATCACCCTGGGCAACGGCGTGGAGATGGACGCCGTCCCCGGCGCGGTGCAGACCTTCAGCCTCGAGGCCGAGGCCGGCACCTGGCTGTCGGTCGACCAGCGACGCCTCGAGGGCATCTTCGGCGGCCGGGGCAGCGTGACCTTCCGCCGTCCCGACGGCACCGTGTCCCGCGAACTGCCCTTCTCGTTCAGCGGGAACAACCTCGGCCTGGTCCAGCTCGACGCGACGGGCACGTGGAAGGTGGTCGTGCGCATCACCGACATCACCGGGGTGCTGTTCCTGCTGCTGAACGACGTACCCGAGATCGGCTACGACGAGACGCGCTCGGGCTCGCTCGAGAGCAAGACGACGCAGTACTACCGCACCCCGGCTGGCGTCGGCGACGCGATCCGCGCCGGGCTCGACCCCGGCGACGGTTTCTTCGGCAACGTGTCGATCGTACGCGCGGACTTCGGAGGGCTGGAAGTCGGTCCCGGCCTGAACGAGGGCAACGACAGCGCGACGCGGGTGTTCCGGGCCGACGAACCCGGCCCGGTGTTCGTGCGCGTCGGCGCCACCTTCAGCAGCAGCGAACGGGATCTCCGTGACTACCGCGTGATCCTGCACCGCCAGCGCGCGCCCGGTGATCCGATCTTCGACGCCGCCGGTCGGGCGCAGTTCGTCGACACCGTCGACCGGTTCGCGCAGCTCAACCTGCATCGCTTCGAGGCGCAGGCGGGCGACGGCGTGGTCGTGCAGCTCGATCCGGCCGGTGCGACGCCCCTCGACACCCGGGCGTCGTTCGAGCTCTACCGCGTCGGCAGCGGCGACGGCATCATCCCCGAGACCTCGTTCGACAGCGAACGCTCGAACGCCGGCGACGCGAACCTCGACCTGCTCGAACTCGGGGTGTTCGAGATCGCCACCACCGACACCTACGTGCTCGCCTTGGGCGGCACCGACGGTGCCGTCGGCGACATGCAGGTGACGATCGACGTGGTGCGGGCCGAGCCGACGATCACCGTCGACGACGACCTGGCCGATTGCCCCGGCGCCGACACCCGCTCGTTGCTCGCGGCGTTGGCCGCGGCACCGGAGAACGGCACGATCGAGATCTGCGCGGGAACCTACGCGGCCGCGACGTCGTTCACAGCGCGCAACGCCGGCCTGACGATCGAGGGAGCAGGCGAGGCGGCGACGGTGATCACCCGTCCGGACCGCAACACCGTGTTCTTCGCGCCCGACGGGCTCACCGCGATGCGCGACCTCACCGTGGAGACCCGCGCCGGACAGTCGAGCAACGCCATCTTCGTGAACGACGGACCCGGCGCGGTGTACGAGCGACTCACCATCCGCGCGGCCGACGGCACCGGGATCATGAACATCGCCCTCGAACTGGGCAGTAGCGACGGAGCCATCGTGCAGGACTGCACGATCCTCGACAGCGAACGCTGCCTCGAGATCAATTCGAGCAACGACGTGACCTTCGCGAACAACACGGTGCGTGGCGGCCTGGCGATCCTCGACGTGAACTCGGGCAACGGCGCCGTGATTCGTGACAACGTCATGGACGTCGACCAGAACGGCACGGCCGTGCTGATCGACAGCGGGGCCGGCCATCAGATCCTCGACAACGACATCTCGATCGTCACCCCGGACGTCGGCGCGCGGACCCGCACCGAGGCCCTGAAGATCCAGGACGACGACTCCGCCGGAGATCGCGGCCCGACGATCGTGCGCGGCAACCGGATCACCACGAACGAAGCGGGACTGCGCCTGGAGGTCCGCCGCGAGGGCTCGGCGATCGTCTGCGAGCAGAACGTGGTCGAGATGACCGCCACGCGCGGTCGCCAAGCGCTCTACGCTCTGGGCAACCGCCTCGAGCCCGATCAGAGCGTGCTCGTGCGCAACAACGTTTTCGTCGGGGTGCAGCTCTTCGAGGGCGTGCTCGTACCGAACACCCCGCGCATGGGTTCGGTCGACATCGTGAACAACAGTTTCTCGATCGCCCCGGGAACGAACACGCAGTCGGGCTACGTGTTCTTCCTGATCGACGAGTTCGAGACCGATCCGGGCCAGCGTGACCTGCGCCTGGTGAACAACGTGGTCGACGGCATCGGCGCCGGCATCGCCATCGAGACGCCGGCCGACGTGACCGTGGTCAGCGACCACAACGTCTTCGGGGACTTCGGCACCTACGGAGCCGGTGGGATGGCCGGCAACCTCGGACCGGACGACCTCACCGGCGTCGACCCGCTCTTCGACACCGAACTGCGCCTGCAGACGGGCAGTCCCGCGATCGACAGCGGGGCGACGTCGGCGGACTTCGCCTCCGTTCCGGCGGTCGACGTCGAGGACACGGCGCGGCCACAGGGGGCGGGTGTCGACCGCGGCGCCTACGAGCAGTAGGTCACGTCCGGATGGGCCCGGCGACCGTGTCCTCAGTGGTGCAGGTCGTCGGGCCAGACGACCAGCACGCCCGAGTGAAGTTCACTCACGCCGAGATCGACACGGACCTCGAAGGCGACCGGCCCCCGGGCCGCCGGGTCGGAGCGACCGGGAATCCGCAGCTCCACGCCCCGGCGTCCCACGTCGAGCGCACCGAGCCACGTCACCTGGTCGTCCTGGGCACGGAGGGCCAACCAGGCGGCCCGCTGACGGACCGTCTGCTCGTCGAGCAGCGCTTCGATCTCTTGTTCGGCGAACGCACGGCCGTCGAGGCTCTGACCGACCTCGTCGAGGTCGGGAGTGTCGTCCGGTGCGGCCTGCGTCGGGTTCGACGGCTCGAAGAACCCCTCGGGCGGGGACAGGCCGAGCGCGTGGGCCAGCGATCCATCGACGGTGATCGACTGCACCCGCACACGCTCGTGGTCGGGAGACGCGCGCAGCACGAAGCGCAGGGCGATTCCACGGGCGGGCTCGGCCGGATGCACCTCGACGTCCAGCAGGCTCCCGGTCCTCGGCGTTCGGCGGACCGTGCGCGCCACGTACAGCACCACCACGATCGGCGGGATCAGCAACAGGGCCACCAGGGCCACGACCGTCTCGAACATCGACATGGCACCCGGAGCATAGACCCCGTCTTCGCATCGGTCGAGCGCCGACGGCGGCCGGCGTCAGGTTCCGTCCCCCTTGCCCCACTCGAAGTCGCGCGCCGCCAGTGCGGCGGCGGCCTCGCTCGGCGACGTCCCTGCGGCGATGTCCACTCCACGCTCGGCATCGGGGCGACCGCTCTGGCGGACGGTGTGCAGGACGAGCCGATCCACTCCCGCCGCGCGCGCGGCGATCACCTGCACGGCCACCATCAACTCGCGGTTACCGCCGAAGGCGCCGCAGCCCCAGTAACCGGTGTGGACCACGGTCGCGGCAGGACGACCGTGCAGACGACGGGTCTCCTCACAGGCGGCCACGAAGGCGGTGTACGCAGTGTCCAGGACCCCCTGGATCTCGCCTCGACAGTAATTTCCCGTGCCGTGCGAGAGAGCGGCCATCGCGAGCAGATTGGTCTGCGCAGGAGGATCGAGGGGCTCGCAGACGGCCTCGATCGCCTCCAACGAAGCGCACGTGAATCCGTACCCGTAGATCCCGCGCGGAAGCCCGACGTCCGGACGCGGATCGAGGTCGATGGCCACACGCCGCAAGACGTTCGTCACGAGCACCGGAGTGGCGCGCCCTCCACGCGCGGTGTAGGGCTTCACCTCGGCCGTCCGGCACAAACGCACGCGGAGCGCCGCGAGCGCGGGGTGTTCGGCGATCTGCAATTCGTCCTGGGCCAGCAGATCGACCCCGTAGCCGAAGAACAGTTCGGGATCGGCGAAGTTCACGTGCCACGCGACCTCGCCGTCGGCAGGGGCGGCGTAGGTGAACACGTCGGTGCGGATCTCGACCGCGGTGTCTGTCGCCGCCTCGGTGGGCAGATCGCGCTCCATCCACCGTGTCACGTCCATGGGTCGTTCGTCGAAGTCGGCATCCGCCGTCGCGATCTGGAAGACGTGCCGCTTCTTCGGACTCACGAAGTCGAGCACCTCGTGGCCCAGGAGCTCGGCCTCGGACGTGACCAGGTGTTCGTGGGGCTCCGTCACGATCCGCTCCCTCCCTCCACCAGCACGAAGGCGGCCCAGAAGGCCGGATCGTCCCAGGGCGTCCGCCCCGCGGCGTTGCGCCAGGTGCGCGTGGCGATCCGCGCGTGGCGCAGGGCCTCGGCGCGCGACATGCCCGCCGTGCCCAACCACGCTTCGTAGAAGCTGCGCATGAAGTGTGCGGTCGCACGGTCGGCGACCTTCCACTGACTCACGAGCACGCTGCGGGCTCCCGCACGGAGAAAGGCGAAGGGGAAGCCGAGCAGCCCCTCGGTGGTGGTCGCGCGACCGAGACCGGTCTCGCACGCACTGAGCGTGACGAGTTCGGTGTCGAGGTCCCATTCGTCCAGGATCTCGCGCAGGACGAGCAAGCCGTCGTCGCGTCCGGATCCGCCGCCGCCGTGTCCGGTCAACACGAGCGCGCTGCGCTCCGGGGCCACCGGGTCGATCAGCGCGTGGGTGGCCAGGTGCACGACGTCGAAGCCGACGCCGCGACCGACGGCCCGGCGCAGGCTCGGTTCGTCGGCCTCGGCCCCCGTCAGCACCGACGAGCGGTCGAACCACGCACGTAGCGCCTCCACCTCTTCGCGCGTTCCACGCAGGCGCGGCAGGTGCGGGCGGGCGTCGCCGTTGCCCGCGGCGACACCACGGAGGACCACCTGCCGGTCCTCGCGCAGCACCAGGTCCGGATCGAGCCGGGTGTCGGCCGGCGGGCCGCTGCCGAAGTCGGGATCGGCCACGGCCAGGAGCGACCGCACCGACCGTGTGCGCACGGCCTGCTCCGACGACCGCGCGAGAACCGTGGCCGAGGGCACGACCGCCGTCGTCCAGCGGTCTCCGAACCAGCCTCCGTCGTCAGTGGGCAGGGCGGCCACCGGAACCCCGAGCAGGTCGTCGGTCGGAACCAGGTAGAGATGATCGACGTCGTCGAGGTCGGCGGCGGCGGGCCCGAACCAGCGCGCGAGCACGTCGCGACCCAGCTCGCGGACCGGTGTCGCGTCGTGCGGATCGGCCAGGGCCTCTCGCAGGCGAACCTCGAGCGAGTCCCGCGGAGCCACACCGAGGTCGTGCCAACGCAGACCCTCGCGATCGACCACGAACGAGAACCGATGCATCCGGTGCGCCGAGTCCGGTGTGACGAGCCAACCGATCAGGGCAGTGCGGGGTGGAAGATCACGGGCCAGTGCGTCCGGGGCGACGGGTTCGCCGCCCAGTCCCTCCTCGGCCAGTCGCCCCACGTGCGCTTCCCACGCCGACCACGCACGATGCTCGTCTCCGCGGCGCAGGTAGAGCCCGGCCAGCTGGCCCCAGGGCGAGGTGAAGGCCGTGGCTCGCAGGAGGTCGCGCCCGCCGCGCATCCACACCGCGTCGTAGATCGCGGCCGCGCGTTCGAGCGACGCGATCGCGGTCTCGAGATCGCCTTCGATCGCCCGGCACCGCGCCGCACCGCGCAGGGGCTCGATCCGATCGGCGTGGTCGGGGCCGGAGTTCGCCACCACGACCCGGTCGGCGTCCTGGTACGCAGCATGGGCCGCCTGTACGCGGCCGTTGGCGAGCTTCCAGTCGGCGAAGGTGAGCAACGCCCGCACGCGCCGCGGGTCGTTCGCGCCGCCCGAACGTTCGACGATGTCGAGGGCCTGTTCGAGGACCACCGTGGTGACGATGGAATCACGCCCGTCACGGTAGAGCAAAGCGAGGTTCTGCAGCATGGACGCGACACGCGGGTGCTGGTTGCCGTAGAGCGAACGATAGGTGTCGAGGGCCTCTTCGTGGAGACGCTCGGCTTCGGCGTCGTGTCCCAGTCCCTGGTCGACGAGCGCACGCAGGGCGGTGTGGCGCGCGCGGTGCGGGTGCGCCGGAGGCAACGAATCCAGCTCCACCGCGGCGGTGTCGAGCGAAGCCGCCGCGCCCATCCAGTCGCGCTGTTCGATCTGGACCCGGGCGAGGCCCTCGCGCGCGAGAGCGGTGTCGACCGGTCGGCCCTCCCCGCCGAAGAGTGCGACCGCACGTTCGAGGGCCCGGCGCGCCCCGTGCAGGTCCCGCTGACGGAAGCGCGCGGCTCCGAGGTCGAACCACAGCCGGGGGTCGGTGTCGTGCCCGTTCCCGAGCGCCAGTTCGAATTCCTCGACAGCACGGTCGACGTCGCCCTCGCGGAAGGCTTCCCGCGCCGTGTCCACCCCGATCAGTCCTGCGGCCAGCACCGCGACCAGACCGACCCACCCCGCGTTCACGAGACCTCGCCCTCTACCTTCAGTGTCGTGCGTAACTGCCTCAGGCAACGGTGCATGTGCACGCGCAGCGTCGACGCCGCCCGCCCCGTGCGCGCGGCGATCTGATCGTAGCGTTGTCCCTCGTGGAAATGCCATTGGATGAGGTCGCGGCACAGCGGTCGCAGCGACGCGACCGCCTTCCGCACCGCCTCGAGCGTCCGCTCGCGATGGATCTCGTCGAGGGGGTGTTCGGCCTCGAGCGGAATCGACTCGTGCAGCTCCTGCTGCCAGCGCCGGCGCCGGAAGTGGTCGATGCACCGCGCGGTGGTGATGGTCCGCACGAAGCCGTCGAGGGTCGAGTCGAGGTCGAAGCCGTCGCGGGTGCACGCGGCCCAGAGCTGGGCGATCGACTCCTGGACCAGATCGTCGCGCTCGGCGGGATCCAGCCCGAAGGCACGTCGCGCCACGGTCTCGCGCGCGATGGCCGTCAGCGCGCGGGCGGTTCCTTCGTCACCGGAAAGAAAGAGACGGAGACGATGGCGATCGGCATCGCGGTCGGGGGCGGAAGGCACGGGTTTTTCTCGCGATCCTCATGTGGCGGGAGCCACCTGCGACACAGTAGTCCGACACCCTCCGAGGTTCAAGCCCCGACGTTCTTTCCGCAGTGCGGAACATTCTTCCTCCTGCGTGTAAACACGCAGCCGGTCACTGCGACTTTCCACATGAACGACTCGTTCCCCCACCCTACGATGCGACCCGAACGACGTCCCGTCCCCGAACCCGGTGGAGCCATGGACCACGAAGCGGCCCACGACCGGCTGACCGAACTCGCACTGGGCCATCTCGACGACACCACCGCCCGCAGTGTCGAGGCGCACGTGGCCACCTGCGCCGACTGCCGCGAACAGTTCCGCTTCGTGCAGATCCTCGCCGAGGCCCTGCGCGAGCGCGCCGAGAACGTGCTGGGGACCCATCCCGACGCCGAGGACCTCGCGCGGCTGGCACTCGACGAACCGGGGCTCACGCTCGATCAGCGGGCGCGGGTCGGGGCGCACGTGCGCGCCTGCGCCGTGTGCCGCGATGCACTGGAGATGGCCCGTGGCCGCACCGATCCGGGGTGGTGGCGGCGCACCCGCCGCTCGATGCGTGGCGCGGGTGGGGCTGCCATCGCGGGAGTCATGGTGGGTGCGGCAGCGGTGGCCGCGCTGTGGCTCGCCGTCCCCGGCCCGGCGCCCGTGCCGCTGACCGCACCCACGGTGGTCCTCGACGGCGTGACCCGGACCGCCGACGAACTGCCCGTGCTCGTCCTCGAGGGCGACGACCGCATGGCGATCGTGGTGATCGCCGTCGACCCCTGGAACGTGCGCACCGAGCCCGGCGACTTCGACGTCGAGATCTCGATCGACGACGACTGGAGCCACGCGTCACCGGCTTCGGATCTGTGGAGTGACGCGCTCGAGCGCACGCGGTTGGTCCTTCCGCGCGCGGCGCTGTCGGCCGGGTCGCACACGCTGCGGCTCCGTGCCGCCGACGACGGCTCGCTGATCCACGAGGGCCGCTTCGAGGTGCGCCGGCCCTAGGGCGCCACTCCCGTGTCCTCGATCAGGCGGATCCTCCGGTCGACGACCCCACCCGGCCAGACCTCGGTCCGTCCCGACGGCCACTGCACCTCGATCCGGTCGTAGCCTTCCGCGTCGCCCAGCCCGAAGTGCACACGCCACGGGAGCT
>DATFKK010000025.1 GCA_035268685.1 Candidatus Krumholzibacteriia bacterium
CGGTGGTGCAGGCCCAGGCACTTCCGCTCCGAAAGCGGGGATCTCGACGCCAGCGCCCGATGCCGAACCCGCCATCGAACCCCGCATGGCCCTGTCGTTCACGCTGACCGCCGAGGACCACGCCGCCTTCGAGCGGGCGCGCGCGAGGCTGTCGCGGACGAAGCCGCAGGCGATGTCGATGGAGGAGGCGTTGAACGCACTGGTCCACTTCTACCTGGACCACGACGGTCCGAAGCCGCGGAGGAAGAAGGCAGCGGACACGGCGAAGCCGGCACCCGCGAATCCGTCGAAGCCGAAGACCTCGACCCGCCACATTCCCCGCACCACGCGCTACCAGGTCTTCGACCGCGACGGCCACCGCTGCACCTACGTCGCGGCCGACGGTACGCGCTGCAGCGCCACCCATGACCTTCAGATCGACCACGTCCGGCCCTTCGCCCTGGGCGGGGACAACGAAGCCGACAACCTGCGCGTGCTCTGCGGCGCGCACAATCGGCGGCGGGCGGAGCACACCTTCGGCGCGCGCCGGAGCCGGGCCACGGAGTCACCGGCGCCGGAAACAGGGCGGATCGCGTCCGAGGAAGTCCGTGCGTGATCGACAAGGCGCGCGGAGGTCGACGGCAGAAGTCGACGCCCGCCGACGACCCCGCATGTGCTCGCAGCATCTCCGCACGAAAAAAAACCCGCTCACCGAAGGAGCGGGCCACGAGGGTCAGTTCTGTCGGAGAAGTCGGAGTCTTGGTGCCCGGGGCGAGACTCGAACTCGCACGAGGTTGCCCTCACTACGACCTGAACGTAGCGCGTCTGCCAATTCCGCCACCCGGGCACGGGTGCGCGAAGCGCGAGCGCCAACGGTAGTGACGGGGCGGGGTGGTGTCAAGGGACCGCGGGGCAGGCAGTTGCCGCGTCGCAGGGCGCGTGGTAGCTTGGCCGGTCCCGACCGGCGGCCGCGTCGGCGGACTCCGATCGAAGGCGAGCCGGATCTCCATGGCGAAGACGAAGGGTTCCAAGGGCGGCAAGAAGGGCCAGGGTGGCGGCGAGAACCGGAACGAGCGCCTGATCGCGCGGAACCGCAAGGCCCGGCACGACTACGAGATCCTCGAACGCCTCGAGTGCGGCATGGTGCTCATGGGCAGCGAGGTCAAGAGTCTGCGGGCGGGCCGGGTGAACCTGAACGACGCGTACGGCGACATCCGCGACGGCGAGGTCTACCTGCTCAACCTGCACATCAGTCCGTACGAGCAGGCCAACCGCTTCAACCACGAGCCGCGGCGGGCGCGGAAACTGCTCCTGCACCGGCGGGAGATCCGCAAGCTGATCGGCAAGACCCAGGAAAAGGGGCTGACGCTGGTGCCCCTGGCACTGTACTTCGAGCGGGGAATCGTCAAGTGCGAACTGGCCGTCGCCCGTGGCAAGAAGTCCTACGACAAACGCGCGGCGAAGGCCGACGCCGATGCCCAGCGCCGCGTGCAGCGAGCCCTGCGAGGAGGCGTGCGCCGTCACGGCGCCGACGACTGATGCGAGCCGCCCGGACGTTCATCGCGGTCCTGATCTTGACCACAGCTCTGGCGCCAGCACCAGCCGGCGCGCAGAACGCGGCGTCGCTCGCCCCGCCGCCTGCGGGAATCACCCAGCTCGACAGTCCTCCGACCGCGACCTGGCGCGCCCTGCACGCCGACGGGCGCGTCGACACGCGCATCGAATTGAAGCAGCTGCTGGGCGGACGCGAGGAAGTCTTCGTCGCCGGCAGCGATCTCGCCGAGATCCTCCAGGTCGGACGGTTCTGGCGGCCCGACGTGCGCAAGCTCGTGCTGCGGGTCGACGACCAGCGGCTCACCTTCACCGTGGGCGCGCGGTCGGTGGTCGGCGCCCAGCGGGCGATCCTGCTGCGCACGCCGGTCGCCTTCCACGAGGGCCAGGCCTGGATCCCGCTCGAGTTCCTGACCGACGTCCTTCCCGAGCTCACCGCACGGACGGTCGAAGTCGATCCCGAGCAACGGCGCATCACCCTCGGCCAACGCCGCGTGAACGTCACCGGCCTCGACATCCGGCGCGGCGAGGACACCACCGAACTCCGCCTGAGACTTTCCGAACCGCTCGCCTTCCGCGTCGACGACAGCCGTCTCCACGACCTGGTCATCAAGATCTACGGCGGCGCCCTCGATCCGCGCGACATCGCGCTCGGCCAGCCGCAGGGTCTGGTGAACGACGTCACCTCGCGGCAGGAGAAAGGCTTCGCGCTGGTCGAGGTCTCGCTGTCGGAGCTCGCCACGCGCTACCAGTCGCTGGCCGAGGACGAAGGGACCACCATCCTCCTGCGCATCGAACAGGCGCCGGTCACCCTGATTCCCGATCCCGTTCCGCGCGGGCCGCACATCGTGCAGACCCTGCCCCCCGAATCGCGCGGGCGCGAGGTGAACGTGCGCCGCGTGGTGATCGATCCGGGCCACGGCGGGACGGAGGTCGGCGCCGTGGGTGTCGGCGGTCTGGTGGAGAAGGACATCACCCTGGCCGTGGCGCTGCAGCTCGAGCGCATCCTCGAGCGGCGAGAGGACATCGAGGTGGTGCTCACGCGCACCGACGATTCGTTCCTCGGCCTGGTCGAGCGCACCGAGATGGCCAATCGCGAGGGCGCCGACCTGTTCATCAGCCTGCACTGCAACGCGTGGGCCGATCCGAGGGCGCGCGGGGTCGAGACCTACTTCCTGGCCCCGGCCAAGTCCGAGTGGGACGCGCAGGTCGCGCGGACCGAGAACACGAGCACCGCCGCGGCCGAGGATCTCGACTTCATCCTGTGGGACCTCGTGCAGAACCTGTACATCCAGGAGAGCGCCACGCTCGCCGAGGAGGTGCAGACCCGCCTGGCCGAGGACCTGGGGCTGCCCAACCGCGGGGTGAAGCAGGCCGGCTTCCGTGTGCTGGTCGGTGCCTTCATGCCGGCGATCCTCGTGGAGCTCGGTTTCCTCACCAACGACGACGACGCGTCCCGACTGCGCGACGAACGCTGGCAGCGTGACGCGGCCGAGGCCCTGGCCGACGCCATCGTCGAGTTCCGCGCGCGCATGGACGCTCTCCGGGAGCGGTCGCGATGAAGTGGGTGCTGCTGACCGTCGTCGTTCTCGCCCTGATCGGAGGCGGTGCCTACTACGTGCTCACGCTCGAGCCGACCGAGATCGAGGAGCCCGTCGAGGAGATCGACGTGGCCGAGGAGATGGGCACGCGCTCGATCACCCTGTTCTTCAGCACCGCCGACGCCCAGGGTTTCCTGCGCGAGTCGCGGTCAGTGCCCACGCGACGCCATCGTGACGAAGAGGTCGAACTGGTCATGGCCGAGCTGTTGCGCGGTCCGCGCAGCCAGGCCGCCGTGAATGCCTTTCCGCGGGGCACGAAGCTGCGCCGCGCCTTCCTCGACAGCTCGCAGCGCATCCTCTACCTGGACTTCAACACTGCGCTCGTGTCGAACCTGAATCCCGGGAGTGCGACCGAACTCGCCCTTCTCGGATCGATCCTGCGCACCGTCGCGATCGACTTCCCCGAGATCGAATCGGTGCAGATCCTCGTCGACGGACTCGAGGTCGAGACCCTCGGCGGGCACATCGACCTGACCCGGCCGCTGCGCCCGGAGAACTGGCTGTGAGCGATCCGCGACCGATCGGTGTGTTCGACAGCGGGATCGGCGGGCTCACGGTGTTGCGCGCGCTGCGCGAGCGTCTGCCCCACGAGAGCACCGTGTACCTGGGCGACACCGCGCGCGTTCCCTACGGCACCAAGGGCGCGGCCACGGTGATCCACTTCGCCGCGCAGGCGCTGGACCACCTGATCCACCGCGGCGTGAAGGCCGTGGTGATCGCGTGCAACACGGCCAGCGCGGTCGCGATCGAGGACCTCACCCGGCGCACGCACCTGCCCGTGATGGGAGTGATCGAGCCCGGCGTCGAGGCCGCCCTGGCCGTGACCCGCGGCCGCGTCGGTGTGATCGGAACCCTGGCCACCGTCGGCAGCGACCGTTACGGTCAACTGCTGCGGGCGGCGCGTCCGGGGATCGAGGTGATCGGCCAGCCGTGTCCGTTGTTCGTGCCGCTGGCCGAGGAAGGGTGGACCGACCATCCCATCACCCGTTCGGTGGCCGAGGAGTACCTGCACGGTCTGCGCGAATCCGGCGTGGACACGCTCATTCTAGGCTGCACGCACTACCCGCTGTTGAAGCCGGCGATCGGCGAGGTCATGGGTCCCGGGACCACGCTCGTCGATTCGGCCGTGGTGCTGGCCGAGTCGATGGCCGAGCACCTCGCGACGACCGGAGCCCACGCTCCCGACGACAACGAACCGACCCTCGAGATGCTCGTCACCGACGTCCCGCAGCGCTTCGGCGAGCTGAGCGAACGTTTCCTGGCCCACACCGTGGGCAACGTCGAACACATCGACCTCGAGACGCCCCCGACCCCGAACCCGCAGGACCCCGAGCGATGAGCCGACCGCACGACCGCAAGTCCAACGCCATGCGCGCCGTGAAGATCACGCCGCACTACCAGCGCCACCCCGAGGGCAGCGCCCTGATCGAGGTCGGCCACACGCGCGTGCTGTGCGCGTGCAGCCTCGCCCCCGGCGTTCCGCGCTGGCGCCGCGACAGCGGCCTGGGCTGGGTGACCGCCGAGTACGGCATGCTGCCGCGCGCGACCAACGAACGCACCGATCGCGAGGCCGCCCGCGGCAAGGTCAGCGGCCGCACCAGCGAGATCCAGCGCCTCATCGGACGCAGCCTGCGCGCCGTGTGCGAGATGGCCGAGGTCGGCGAGTTCACCCTGACCGTCGACTGCGACGTGCTCGAGGCCGACGGCGGCACCCGCACGGCCAGCATCACCGGTGGCAGCGTGGCCCTGTGGATCGCGCTCGAGCGCATGCGCCGTCGGTTCAAGCTGCCGCGTCACCCCATGCATCAGCACGTCAGCGCCGTGAGCGTGGGCATCCTCGAGGGCGAGGCCCGCATCGACCTGGAGTACGAGGAGGACTCGGCCGCCGACGTCGACATGAACGTGGTGATGACCGCCGCCGGCCGCTTCGTCGAACTTCAGGGCACCGCCGAGGGCGTGACCTTCGACGACGCCGAGCTCAACGCCATGCTCGGCCTGGCCAAGGGCGGCGTGAAGATCCTGGCCGACGTGCAGAAGCAGGCCTGCGAGCTGGCCGCCCAACAGATGGACGACGGTCGATGAGCCGCGTGATCGTCCTGGCCACCCGCAATCCCGACAAGGCCCGCGAGCTCCAGTGGCTGTTCGCCGAGCTGCCCGTGTCGAAGGTCGTCGCCGCCGACCACCTGGGCGACGACGTCCCCGACGTCGACGAGACCGGAACGACGCTCGAAGAGAACGCCCTGTTGAAGGCGCGAGCACTCGCGGAATTCAGCGGCGAGCTGTGCATCGCCGACGACACCGGCCTCGAGGTCGACGCCCTCGACGGGCGCCCCGGTGTGTACGCCGCCCGCTACGCGGGCCCCGACGCCAACTACGCCGACAACTGCGACAAGCTCGTCGCCGAGCTGCAGGGCGTGCCCGAGGCCGAGCGCACCGCGAGCTTCCGCACCGTGATGGCGCTGGTCGATCCGCGCGGCGAGGAAGGCACGTTCGAACGCACCGTCGACGGCGTGCTCGAAGGACGCATCCTCGAGGCCCCGCGCGGTGACGACGGCTTCGGCTACGACCCGTTGTTCCTCGTCCCCGAACTCGGCCGCACTCTGGCCGAGGTACCGCTCGAGGAGAAGAACCGGATCAGCCATCGTGCGCGTGCGTCGCAGGCGATGGTGGAGTTGCTGCGGGGGTACCTGGAGGCGGTGCCGGAGTAGGCGGCGCGTCGTCGCCCGTTCGGCGATTCGAGTTCCTGTCGTCGGTCCCGGTCGTGAACAGCCCGGCGCCTCATGGCGTCGCCGGCCACTCCTGCGCGATGCGATCGTCGACCTCGTCGAGGTACTCGTCCACCTCGCGCGCGAAGGCGTTCCAGGTGTCCTGCTGCTGCTCGTCGATCTGCTGCTGGTAGGCCTTCAGCCGGTCCTGGATCTCGTTCAGTTCGATGCGCCGCGTCTCCACGTAGGCCGAGTCCTCGGCCGCGGCCAGGGCACCGACCTCGTCGAGTTCGTCCTCGATCGTGTCGAGCTGGCCCTCGATGCGATCCTCGAGCCGATCGCGCGACTGGGTCCAGCCGGGCTGGTCCTCGGGCGTGCCGCAGGCGGTGGCGAGCAGCAGGGCGAGAGCGGCGGCGAGCAGGGGTTTCATGGTGGGTCCTCCGCGGTGGGCGGGTGTTCCGGGTTCCGATGGAGGACGGTAGGCACGCCGGGTGCCGGGGCCCGCGGGGGTCCGTGGGCAAGTCCGGGCGGGGGGATTCCCGATCCGGCGGTCGGTCGTCGCGGTGGTGGGGCGGTGGGCGGCGAGCCGTCCGGTCGTCATGCCGCGCGGTACGCGCGGCCGGCCGGGAATCGGACTGTCGGCGCCGGCGGTTTGCGCTACCATGTGCCGTCCCACCGGTCGGGGCGTGGCGCAGCCAGGCTAGCGCACCTGCTTTGGGTGCAGGGGGTCGCCGGTTCGAATCCGGCCGCCCCGACCACACGGCTGGTCTCCCGAGCGACTCAGCTCACGGAGGTGATCCCTTCGCTCCCGTCGACCGCGTGAACGTGCGAAGAAACCTGTCCGAGACGAACGAGACGCTCCCTTCAGTCCGCGAGCTGGCTCGTTCGGCTGATCACCTTCCATGTGCCCGTGTCGTCCTGCACCCAGACGTCGACGAGTTCGAAGTGCGAAGGCAACGCACCGCGGCCTTCCTGAGACCAGTCCATCGTCATCGTCACGTGGGCCACGGCGACGTGCCCCGTCACGCGGACGTCGGACGAAGTGATCTCTGCCGAGTGTACGTCCATACCGGTCATGCCCAGATACGCCTCCTTGGAGATCGGTGCCGCCTCTCCATAGGTGCGAAGGAGACGGAAGTCGGGGTGCATGATCTCGTCGACCGCCTCGAGATCAGTTCCCTCGGGGGCCTCGAGCGCGGCGGCCCAGGCTCGTTCGCGAGCCGTGACGTCGTCGGCGGGGAGGGCGGTACGTTCGTCGGCGTGGCCCGGAAGGGCGGTCAGGAGCAGGAGCAGTGGAAGGATTCGGAGTGCGGTCATGGATCCTCGTTCGGCTTGTTGTACGGCGGAGCCGGAGCGTAAGGGATGCCCTGGCTGCGAGCAGGAGCCGCGGTTGCTGCCCGGGCGCGGCCTACTGCTCGCTGCACGGACTCCCCCCGTTCGACATGATCTCCGTCGCCTTGAAGTTCACGTTCAGAGTCACCAGCCGCGGTTCCGCCAGCGTCCCCGCGCCGAGCACACCCGAGAGCGTCCCCTCGATCGTCACCCCGTCGTTCTCGACGATCACGAGTCGTGGAGGCTGTTCGCCTTCGACCGGCGCGATGAACGAACCTTCCGCCGTCCCGTCGAAGTACTGCACGTTCATCATGTCGAAGGAGCCCGTGACGCCTCCCGAGATGTCCGTGCCGAGCGATCCCGTGAGGATCGGGACGGAACTGGTTCCGCCGGGGGTGAACTGGAGGCTGGTTCCGCCGCCCTGGCCCGAAGACCACACGGCGAAGTCACCCGACCAGGCGTTCGAAACGTCCCCACTCACGGTCGCACCGAAGGCACACCGGCATCCGGCGACGACGACCTGGGCGTATCCCTTCAGGTCGGTGTTCTCGACGCTGGTGGCGATGATCACGGCCTCACCACCGGCGGTCGACGGCGCGGTATAGGTCGCGCCGCTCATCGAGCCGACGCCTTCCCAGCTCCACCTCACCTCCTGGTTCTCCAGTCCCGTCACGACTGCGGCAAAGGTCTGCGGTTCGTCGGGCGTGAGGCAGACGAAGGCCGGCGAGACGGTCACGCCCCCGTCTTCGTAGGCGATGGGTGCTTCGTCCTCGCGAGGGTCGGAGTTCACCTTTCCCTCGCGCAGGCCGGTGTCGGCCAGGCTGCGGGCCTTCACGAGGATCGGCGGATCCCATTCCTCCGACGGCGTCGTGACGGCCAGGGTGCTTCCGTCGGGCCGGAAGTCCTGTGGCAGCGACCCGCCTTCGCCGGGATACCACTCCACCTCTTCGTTCTCGGCGTTCTCCACGCGGACGGAGAAGTTCACGGTCTCGTCGGTGTTTGCCGTGGCCTGGAACGGGTCGATGAACACTTCGATCCGGCGCGTGTCGATGGT
>DATFKK010000026.1 GCA_035268685.1 Candidatus Krumholzibacteriia bacterium
GCACCGTCCGCGCGAACGGCGACGAGGTCGGACGACTGCGCATCGTACGCCCCGAGAACGCACTCGCCTTCACGCCCGACGGCGCAACGGCCTTCGCAGTGACCGAGGGTGCCGAGCCACCTCGACCCGTCGCGGAGGGAACGGCGCGGGTGCAGGCCGGGTTCCTCGAGGGCAGCAACACCAACGCCGTGTCCGAACTGGTGAGCATGATCACCGCGCAGCGGATCTTCGAGGCGGGCCAGCGCGTGCTGACCACCGCCGACAACACGCTGCGCAAGGCCACCAACGATATCCCGAAGATGGGCTGATGCCCGACATTCGGAGTGAGAGGACGAGACCGTGCTGAGATCGATGAACACTGCCGCGAGCGGCATGCACGCCCAGCAGTCGCGGATCGACACGATCGCGAACAACCTCGCGAACGTGAACACCGCGGGCTTCAAGAAGTCGCGCATGGAGTTCCAGGACCTTCTCTACGAGAACCTGTCACCGGCTCAGGCGGAGCGTGCCGACGGGACCGCGCCGCCCACCCGCGTCGAGGTCGGCCACGGTGTGAAGATCGTGTCGGCCGTGCGCATGCAGTCCGAGGGCACCGTCAGCGTCACGGGCAACGAACTCGACCTGTTCATCCAGGGCGACGGGTTCTTCCAGGTGCAGATGCCCGACGGGGACATCGGCTACACCCGGGACGGCAGCTTCAAGCTCGACCGCGACCGCAACGTCGTGACCAGTAGCGGTTATCTGATGGAGCCGGCGATCAACGTGCCCGAGGACGCGGTGTCGATCGGTGTGTCCACCGACGGTCGCGTGGAGGTCGTGCTCGCCGGGGACAGCGGAACGGCGCAGCAGATCGGCCAGATCCAGATCGCGCGCTTCAACAACCCCTCCGGTATGAGTCAACAGGGCGAGAACGTCCTGATGGCGACACCGAACAGCGGCGTGGCCCTACCCGGGAATCCCGGTGAGGAGGGCTACGGAAGCCTGCAACAGGGTGCGCTGGAGATGAGCAACGTCGACGTTGCCACCGAGCTCGTCGACATGATCACCGCGCAGCGGGCGTACGAGCTGAACTCGCGCACCATCCAGACCGCCGACGACATCCTGTCGACGGTGAACCAGCTGCGGAGGTAGCACGTGCGGGCGTCGCTGCTCTGTTGGTTGCTCGTCGTGGTGGCCGCCGATGTTCCGGCGGCGACGCCGACGGTCCGCCTCGTGGACGAAGCGGTGGTCCACGGTGCGCAGGTACGTTGGGCCGACCTCGTGTCGGGTCCCATGGACTCCGATCTGGGCCGACGCGTGGTGTGCGCGTCACCCGCACCGGGTCACGATCGCACCTGGACCCGGCAGGAGCTCCTGCGGGAACTCGTGCGCCGCGGCGCGCAGCCGATACCGCGACTCGTGGGCAGCGACACGGTACGCATCGTCCGGCCGGGAGCGACCCTGGCGCCCGACCGCTTCAGCGCGCGGGTGCGCACACTGCTGGAATCGCAATCGCCGCCCGTGGGCGCGCTCGACCACGAGTACGAGATCCTCCGCGTTCCCTCGCTGCGTGTCCCGCGGGCCGATGCATCGGTGCAGCTGGAGGACACCGGACCCCGCGTCGGCCGTGGGGCGGTCGCGGTGCGTGTCGACGACGGGAGCACCCACGGGCGCCGTGCCTACGTCACGGTCGATCGTTCGGTGCGTGTCGTGGTGCTGCGCAGTGGTCGCGCCCTGGCCGCCGACAGCCCCTTGGGAGTCGGCAACGCAGTCGCGGACACGATCTGGACCGACGACGACCGCGTCTTCGATCGACGCATCCGTCCGGACGAGGCCGACGGCCGTTGGGCGGTGATCCGCTCGATCGCCGGAGGACAGGTCCTGCGTCGCGGCGACGTCCGGGCCACGCCGGTGGTGCACCGCGGCGAGAACGTCCACTGGGTCGTCGAGCGCTCGGGTCTACGGGTGCAGGTCCGCGCCCGCGCGCGCAACGACGGAGCCGTGGGCGAGTGGATCACCGTGGAGAGCCCCTTCGACAATCGCCTGCGCCGGGTCGTGGTCGTGGGACCCGGGCGCGTGGCCGACCATCTTCCCGATCCACCGGTCGACGCGGCGACCGGTGAACGCGTCGGCACGACCGAGGAAGGACGATCATGAAGCGTCTCGTCGTAGGTGTCTGGACCCTTCTTCTCGCGCTCGCCTGTGTCCCGGCCCTCGCCGGAGCCGGCGATCCCTATCTCGACCTGGACCGCTCCACCGGCGGTGTGTCGAACCAGAAGGCCTTTCGGGTGGGCGACATCGTCACCGTCCTGGTCGTCGAGAACGCCCAGGCCAGCACCACCGCCAAGACCGATGCCAACACGAAGTCCGAGATCAGCGGCGGTCCAGGACTCGGGATCCTGAACCAGATCACCGACTGGGGCCTCGAGACCGAGAACAAGTTCGCCGGCGACGGCAAGAGCTCGCGGACGGGTTCGTTGAACACGCAGATGAGCACCCGGGTGGTCGAGCAGCTCCGCAACGGCAACCTGCGCCTGGCGGGCGAACGCACCGTCGAGATCAACGGCGAGATGCAGATCATCGAGCTCACGGGGATCGTTCGTCCGCAGGACGTGCGTGCCGACAACACGGTCGAGTCGACGCTGATCGCCGACGCCGTGATCAGTTACTCGGGAGACGGTCCGGTGGCCGACGCGCATTCGCCGGGACTGCTCACGCGCATCGCGAACTTCCTGTTCTGAGAGGGGTCGATCCATGACTCTGCTTCGCAAGGTCTTCGTCGCTCTCGTGGTTCTCGGTGTGTCGATCCCGGCCTCGCCTTCGACGGCGAGGAGTCCGGAACGCATCAAGGACATCGTGCGCTTCGACGACGAGGTCATGATGCCGCTGATCGGCACCGGGCTGGTGATCGGTCTGGCCGGCACGGGCGACGGCAACGGATTCGAGGCCTCGATCGAGGCTCTGGTCCGCAACCTCGAACGCCTGGGTGTGACCGTCGACCCGAACGGCCTGCGCACGAGGAACGTGGCCATGGTGCAGATCACGGCCAGCGTGCGGTCGCGAGCCCGTCCGGGCGATCGCTTCGACGTCACCGTCAGCTCCATCGGCGACGCCAAGAGCCTGGAGGGCGGGACGCTCCTCGCGGCGGCCCTGAACGGAGTGACCGACGGCGAGACCTACGCCATCGCCAGCGGACAGGTGTCGATCGGTGGATTCAACGTCGAGAGCGGCGCGAACAACCGCGTGCAGAAGAACCACGCCACCGTGGGCATGGTCAGCAGCGGGGGACAGGTGCACCGGTCGCTCCCCGGGGGGCCGCGATCGGACCACATCGGTCTCCTGCTGAACCATCCCGACCGGTCCACGGCGAGCAACGTGGCCAGGTCGATCAACGAGCGCTTCCCGTCGACGGCCCGGGCCGAGGACGCGGGTTTCGTCCGCGTGTACCTGCCCGACGGCTGGGTCGACGATCCCGTGGGATTCATGGCCGAGCTGGGCGAGATCCGCGCGGTGACCGATGCCAAGGCACGCGTGGTGGTCAATGAACGCACGGGCACGATCGTCGTGGGCGGCGGAGTGAGACTGCGCGAGGCGGCGGTGGCCCACGGAAGCCTGAACATCGAGATCCGCACGCGGTACCGCGTGAGTCAGCCGAACAGCTTCAACGAGTCGGGAGAGACGGTGGTCGTGCCCGACGTCCAGACCTTCGTCAACGATGCCGAGGCCCATGTCCTGCGGCTGCCGGACACCGTCACGGTGCAGGACATCGTGGATGTGCTCAACGGCATGGGGGCGTCGCCGCGCGACATCATCGCCATGCTCCAGGCCCTGCGGGCGGCCGGGTCGTTGCAGGCGGAGCTCGAGGTGATGTGATGAGCGATCTGCACGCGATCGGAGTCAAGCCCACAGTGCCGGCGTCGTCGAAGACCGAAGTCTCACCGGAGCTGATGGAGGCCGCACGGGAATTCGAATCGCTTCTGCTGAACACCATGATCAAGGCCATGCGCGACAGCGTGACGCGCAGCGACCTGTTCGGCGACACGAAGCACGTGGAGACCTACGAGCAGATGCTCGACCAGGAGTACGCGAAGGCCATGTCCCGTCAGGGCGGGCTGGGCTTCGCGCGCATGATCGTGGAACAGCTCGGCGGTGAGCAGGACCCCGGTGCGGGCCTCGAATCGCTGCGAAACGCCGCATCGCGCCTCCAGGCCGCGAAGCGTGGCTACGAAGCCTACGGCGAGGCCGCTTCCGCGGTCCGTCCCGACGCCCTGGGAGGCGAACGATGAACGCGACGACCGACACGTCCTGGTCCGACCTGGTGCGCCAGCTCGAACTCGAGCTGGAGGGCCTGAGCCGTCTCGTGAGGCTCTCGCATCGACAATGCCACTACTTGATGCGCCGCGACGAACGGCGGATCCACGCCAATGTCCGGGCCATCGACACGACACTGGCGGACCTGCGCGCCGCAAATGCGCGCCGGACCGGGACTCTCCGGAACCTGGGGATCACGGAGCGGGGCCGGAAAGGACTCAAGATCGCCACGGAACGCGCCGATACCCCCTGGCGAGAGCGGGTCCAGGCGCTGGAGGTTGCCCTCGCCCGGGTGATGGAACTCCTGGGTCACAAGAACCTCCAGAACTATCAGCTGTCCCGTTTCTCCCTGGATTCCGTCGGTGAGGAAATGCGCCTGCTCCTGGGCGCCTCCGAGGATCCGGGTTCGACCTACGACGCCGGGGGAGCGGCCGGGGATCCGGCGCTGCGCGGCGCGGTCGACGGGAGGGCCTGATGTCCGGCATCGGACTCATCAGCGCGTTGGACGTGGCCGTCAGCGGCATGTTCGTGAGCCAGATGGCCACGCAGGTCATCAATCACAACATCGCCAACGCCAACACACCGGGATACTCGCGTCAGTTCCTGCGGATCGGTTCGCAGGACCCCCTGCAGGTGACCTACGGCTCGATCGGCCGCGGGGCGACGTCCCTGGGCGTCGAGCGCGCCCAGAACGACTTCCTGCAGCAGCAGCTGGTGGACCAGAGCGCCCTTCTGGGTGACTACACGGCCATGGACGGGACGCTGCGGTCGGTCGAGGAGGTCCTGGGCGGACTGGACAACGACCGGATCCGTACCGCGATGGGGGAATTCTTCGAAGCCTGGCAGGGCCTGTCGCTCGACACCAACTCCGACGGTGCCCGCGAGGCGGTGGTGGGGGCGACGGCGAACCTCGCGCGCCAGTTCAACCAGATCGATTCGTCGTTGGCCCAGATCGAACGGGACACGCGCGACACCTTCGAAGCCTACGTGACCGACGTGAACGCCATGCTGAACCGCGTGGCCGATCTCAACGGCCGGATCGTCGCGGAGTCGGCGGGCGGTCACCGCCCCAACGACCTCATGGACCAGCGGCAGCAGGTCCTCGACGCACTGGCCGAGACCACGCGGTTCACCACGAACGAGCGCGGCGACGGCAGCGTGGACGTCATGATCGAGGGGCGCGCCGTGGTCACGCGCTCCCACGTGAACGAGCTGCGGGTCCAGGAGAGCACCACGGCCGACGGCGGCCGGGTCCAGGAGGCGGTGTTCGGCGGCAAGAACCCCGTGGTCGTGCCCTTCCAGGCGGGTGCCCTGGCCGGTTACCAACGCATGTCCAACGACATGGTTCCGGGGATCCGGGCCCAGCTCGACGAGCTGGCCTCGGAGATCATCCGCCGTGTCAACGATCTGCACGAGAGCGGGGTGACGGCCGAGGGTGTGGGCGTATCGCTGTTCAACGGGAACTCGGCGGCCACCATGTCGATCAACGAGGCGGTCGCGAACAACAATCGCCTGGTGGCCGCGGGTCGCGATGGAACCCCGGGCGACAACACGTTGGCCAAGGACATCGCCAACCTCGGAGCCACGGTGGTCGACGGCCACGACCGCTCGCTCGACGACATGTACTTCACGTTCATCGGTGGGGTGGCGAACGACCGCGGGCTGTACGACTCGTTGCTCTCCGGCCAACAGGGCATCGTCGAGTCCGCCCGGACCCGTCTCGAGGCCGAGAAGGGCGTGAACATCGACGAAGAACTGGCGAACCTCGTGATCTATCAGCGCTCCTACGAGGCGAATGCGCGCGTGGTGCGCGCCGTCGACGAGATGCTGGCCACCCTCGTCGGCATCATCTAGCCCGGGAGATCGAATCGATGCGCGTCACCAACCAGTCGGTCGCACGCAATCTGATCTTCGAGATCAGCCGCAACTACGACCGCATGAACATGTACCGGCTGCAGGTCTCGAGCGGGAAGAGCATCAACAGCTTCGCCGACTCGCCGCGCGACATCGGTCGACTGAAGCGCTTCGACGCGTTGCAGTCGTACAACGACCAGTACCTGAGGAACCTCACCAACGCGCGCTCGAAGCTCGAAGCCGTCGACACCTCCCTGCAGCGCATGGCCGGCGAGGTCGCGGGCCTGCGGGAGCTCGTGCAGAGTCAGGTGAGCGAGGGCATCACGAACGCCGACACGCGGGCCAACGTCGCGAACCAGGTGCGCGGCATGCGCGAGTCCTTCATGGCCTTCGCGAACCAGCAGATCGAAGGATCCTACCTGTTCGGCGGATTCCGGAACAATCGCGCTCCCTTCTCGTTGGTGGGCGACGAGGTCGCCTACAACGGTGACGATCGCGACCCCTCGGTCCAGGTCGGGCCGACGCTCGAACTCGCCACGAGTGTGTCCGGCGACGAGTTCATGGGCACCGACGCCGCGGTGATGGCCGGGACCACGGAACTCCGTCCGCGGATCCGGGCGGGCACGCAGCTGGCGGACCTCAACGCGGGCGCGGGCGTGGCGATGGGGTCGATCGAGATCCGGGCCGGGGTCGACCCGCCCGTCACGGTCGATCTGACGGGGTCGGCGACGGTGCAGGACGTGATCGACCGGATCAATGCGGCGTCCGGTGGGAGTTTCACGGCGTCGATCAATGCCGACGAGACCGGTCTGCAGATCGTCGGACCCCAGCCGGTGTCGGTGGGCGAGACGCTCGGCGGCAGCACGGCCGGAGACCTGGGCCTGCGCGGGACGACCACCGGGACGCTGCTGGTGGGCGACGCGATCCAGCCGCGCCTGGATGCCTCGGTCGATTTCGCCGAGATGCGGACCCTCGACGGTGAACTGCCGCTGGGGACCCTGCGGATCGTGATCGACGACGTGGTCACGGACGTCGATCTGTCGACGGCGAACAACCTCGGCGAGGTCCGTGCGGAGATCCAGTCCCTGATTCCGGACATGGACCTGCTGATCAATGACGGGTCCATCTCCCTCTCGCTCGATCGCGACGCGTCGTTCCGCTCGGAGAGCCCTCCGGGCGACGACACGGCCGCGCTCCTGGGGCTCTCCGGAGAGGCGAGTCCGACGCGGTCGTTCCAGGTGTTCCAGGACGTGATCGACGCCCTGGAGGCCGACGACACCGAGGCGTTGCGGCAGACCCTCGTCGAGATCAAGGACGTCCACGACCACCTGGTGGGACTGAACGTCCAGATCGGCGGGCGTCAGAACACCCTGGACAACCAGGAAGCCGTGCTCATGGAGCGCGAGCAGACACTCATGGTGGAGCGGTCGCGGATCGAGGAAGTCGATCTGGTGAACGTGGCCACGCGGCTGACCTTCGCCGAGACGACCTACCAGGCATCCCTGGCCTCGGCGGCGGGAATCTTCCAGATGTCCTTGCTGGACTACCTGTAGGGGGGAAGCGGATGCGCATCGAGAGCCAACGCATCGGGACCTTCGAGGTCGACGACCGGAGCCTGATCCAGTTCCCCTCGGGCCTGGTGGGATTGCCGGCCCGCAGCCGTTTCGTGATCCTCGAGTTCGACCGAGACGTACCGCTGGCGTGGATGCAGCACGTCGACGACCCGGAATTCGGACTCCCGGTAGCCGATCCGGGGATCTTCGTGCAGGATTACCAGGTCGAGGTACCTCGGTCCGACGTGGCCGATCTCGATCTCGGGTCACTGGACGACGCCGTCATGCTGGTGGTGACGACGATCCACCACGGTGGCATCATGGTGACCGGAAACCTGCGCGCCCCGCTGGTGGTGAATCTGGCCAACCGGCGCGGTCGACAGATCGTTCTCGATCGACCGGACCTCGACGTGCGGGCTCTGGTGGATCCGATCGCCTTTGCCCGGGCCTCGCGGACTCCCGGGGCCCAAGCCGTGACGGCGGAACCCGTGTCGGGCTGACCGGCCGATCCACCGCGCGCCATCGACAGGGAGGTCGTGGTGCTCGTCCTCAGTCGCAAACGCAACGAGAAGATCGTGATCGGGGACGGGATCACCGTGACCGTTCTCGAGGTCCGTGGTGACCAGGTGCAGCTGGGGATCGATGCTCCCCGCGAGATTCCGGTGCACCGCTACGAGGTCTTCGAACAGATCAAGCGCACCACCGACGAGGCGGCGCGAAGTGACCTGGATTCGCTCGAGGAGCTACGCCGACTGCGCCGGAAGAAGAGCGAGGACGACGACTGACCGCCCTCAGCGGTGGCGGTCGAGCACCACGGGTCCCTGTTCCCCTTCACCGTAGGGGTCGACGCGGCGGGCCCGCATCGATCCCAGAGCGCGCCCGACGTCCTGCTTCTCGTTCCGCATCCACTCGATCAGCGCGTGGCCCTCGTCGCGCAAGCGGTCGAGGGCGCCCTGCACGTGTGGCGAGCGGGGACCACTCTGCGGTCCGAGCAGTTCGACGAGTTCCCCCAGTGCCTCGGAGCGAGCGTCGAGCTCGGTCTCGATCTGGTGGAGCCGCCCCTGGCGGACGTGCTCGCGCAGGGCCGCATCGTGGGATCGAACCCGGTCGATGACCCGGCCGACGGAATCGGAGGGGGCGTCGTTCATGCCGAGATCGACAGGCTCGGCACCCGGTCGCCGGTCGGGTCCGCGCTGTCGGATGACGGGGCAGACGACTCGGTGTGCGACGGCGACGCAGCCTGCTCACCGCCCGGCTGAACGTTCTGCTCGGCGAGTTCTTCCCAGGAGCGGGCCAGGCGGCCCAGGACACGAAGGCAGTTCTCGAGGTGCGAGCTCCGGTTGTAGGTGCTGGCCTGCAGCAGCTCGTGTTCCACGTACTCGTACAGCAGGGCGAGCCGACCGACCAGTTCCGGGGCGACACTCTCGTCGAGCGCGTTGCCCAGCTCCTGGACGATCCGCATGGCGCGGTTGATCCGGTCGCCCTTGCGCGCGGTGTCGCCGTTGGCGATCGCCTCCTGCGCCTCGCCGATGTACTTCAGAGCTCCCTGGTAGAGCATGGCGACGAGTCGGGCGGGGGATCCCGTCTCGACGGCGGTGGCGGTGTACTGATGGACTGCGCGCTGATTGTCCATGGGTCATCGACTCCGTTCGATTGCGCGTGTGGGCGGATCACAGTCCGCCGAAGAAGCCCTGCTGTTGTTGCAGCCGGGAGATGGTCATCTCCATCGCGGTGAACTTCCGCGTGAGCGTCGATTCGTAGAGATCGACGGATCGTTCCTCGCGTTCGATGCGATCCTCGATCCTCGAGATCTCGGAGTTGATGCTGTCGGTCCGCAGGGCGATCAGCCCACGGCTGTCGCCGGTTCCCCGCGTGAAGGATTCGATGGTGTCGCCCAGCTGGAAGGCGATGCCTCCGCCGCTGGTTTCCGTCGGAGACTGCGTGAACAGGTCGAGCACGGCTCCGTAGTCGGCTTCCACGGCCGAGGACAGCTTGGCCTCGTCCAGCGACATCGTGCCGTTGCGGTCGAGGGACAGCCCGATGTTGGCGGCGACGATCCGTTCGCCGTCGTTCGGGCCCGTCGAGACCGAGGTCGTCATGATGCGGCTCAGGGTGCTGCGCACGCTGCGCACGAGCGAACTCCCCTGCAGTGCGCCCCCCTGGGCGGACTGGGCCTCGGCCAGATCCTTCAGCTCGTTGTAGGTATTCACGAACTCCTGGAGCTTCTCCGCCAGTGCTGTGGTGTCGCCTTCGATGGTGATCTCGGTGGTTCCCACAGACTTCAGGTCGAGCACGGTGCCCTCGAGCGCTCCCTCGACGGAGTTGTCGGGGCTGGTCACCGTGATCGAGTCGTCGATGGTCAGGAGGGCATCGGCCCCGGTCGTGGACACGGTGAACGCCGGTGCGGTTCCTCCCCCCAGGCCGCTGGTGTCGACGGTGAACTGGTTCGCGACACCGGACTCGTCGGCGCTGACCATGAGGCGGTATCCGCTGCCGTCGTTCACGACCGAAGCGGTCACTCCTGCGTCGGCTTCGTTGATCGCGAGCTTCAGGTCGGACAAGGACGAAGCACCGGCCTCGAGGGTGACCGTCGTGGTCTCGCCACCGAGCGTGAAGGAGAAGTCGCCCGCTCCGACGTCGTCGTTGACGCTCGTGTAGGCCTGACTGATCGTGCGGTGGGTCTGCGCGAGCTGGTCGACGGTCACCCGGAAGGTGCCCACCGGCGAGGCGGAGTCCGCCGTGGCGGCCATGAGGTCCTCGTTGCCCACGCGCGCGGCACGGCTGCTGAACTCACCTTCGCTGTCGAGTCCCTCCGCCAGACCCCGCAGCTTCTCGAGTGCGGTGTTCAAGTCGTCGAGAGCACGAAGACTGCGGTCGAGCCCCGACTTCTCCTGTTCGTAGCGTTGGATCGGGCGGCGGCGGAGCGCGACCAGTTCCTGGACGATCTTCGCCGTGTCCAGGCCGGACGCAACGCCACTGAACGAGATCGCGGACATCCAGGATCTCCTTTCCACCTCGCGGTGGTGGGTCGACCGCGCGCTCAGCTGCGGTCGTCGAAGAGCAGGCCTCGCAGCTCGTTGAGACGGCGGCTGGCCTCGAGCAGGTCCTCCGGCGGGATCTGGCGGATCAGCTCACCGCTCTCGGTGTCGCGAATCCGAACGACGTACCGGCGATTCTCCTCCTCGAACGAGATGTCGAGGGAGTGGCGGCCGAGCGCCTTCAGTTCGCTCTTCAACTCGTCGGCGGTGGCGCGCAGGGCCGTGCGCATGGCGGCCTCGTCGGCACCTCCGGGCGACGCGGTGGCCTCGCGGCCGTTCGCCGGGGCAGAAGACTCGTCTTCGGTCTTCGGACGCCGGGTTGCAGGTTCCGGACCATCGGATCCGGGGTCCGCGGGAGCGCGCGAGGGGACCGGACGTGCGGCCGGTGCAGGGCGCGCCGCGGAAATCTCGACGGCGGGACCGGCGACCGCTGTATCGACACGTAGCGTATCCATGTGTGCCTCCCACGAACTCCGCGGCGGCCCGGGTCTCCCCAGCGGGGGAGACCCGGTCGAACCGCGGGTCTACGACCGTCCTCTCGGGTCTAGCCGAGCAGGCTGAGCGCGGACTGGGGAGCGAGGTTCGCCTGGGCGAGGACGGAAACGCCGGCCTGCTGCAGGATCTGCAGCGAGGTCAGGTTCGCCGACTCCTCGGCCACGTCCACGTCGCGGATCCGCGAGTTCGCGGCGGAGAGGTTCTCCACCACGACGCCGAGGTTGCGAACCGTCGACTCGAGGCGGTTCTGGACCGCACCGAAGCTCGCGCGGGTCTGGGTGATCGTGGTCAGGGCACTGTCGAGCGAATCGATCGCGTCCCGGGCGTTCGCCCCGTCGGCGCCGGTCAGCGTGGCCGAGTCGAGGCTCAGCGCGGTCGCGTCGACGGTGGTGGCGAAGTCCAGATCGATCCGGTCGTCGGCCGTGCTGCCGGTCCCGACCTGGATCGCGACGGCGCCGCCGGATCCGTCGATCAGCTTGGTGCCGTTGAACTCGGTGGTCGCGGCGATACGATCGATCTCGGACGTCAGGGCCTGGAACTCGTCGTCCAGGAACTGGCGCTCGTTCTGTCCGAGCGTGCCGTTGGCGGCCTGCTCGGCCAGCTCCCGCAGGCGGATCGCGATGCCGGAGATCTCGTCGAGCGAGCCCTCGGCGGTCTGCACCATCGAGATGCCGTCGTTCGCGTTCCGGCCCGCCTGCTGCAGGGCGCGGATCTCGGACTTCAGGCTCTCGGAGATCGCCAGACCGGCGGCGTCGTCACCCGCGCGGTTGATGCGCAGGCCGGACGACAGCTTCTCGAGCGACTTCCCCAGCTTCACGCCGGTGTTCATCAGGTTACGCTGGGCGTTGATCGAAGCGAGGTTGGTGTTCACGCGGAGTCCCATGGCTTCCTCCTTGAAGTCGGGACGGTCGTTGTTGCGGTTCGTGACGAGACGCTCGTCCCGGTCCAGGGGATCCGTTCCCCGTCCACCGTGGACTCGCGACTCGTTGGCGGTATCGGTCTCACGGGCTGCGGCTTGAGCAGAAAATTGCCGGTCTGGTACGGGACTTGAGAGCGATGGGGTCGTCATGACCGTCGCGAGTGCACACGAGGTCGCCTGGACCACCGCGCGACCCGAGGAAAACGGGGACTTCGTCGCCTTCGTCGACGCCTGTTTCGGGCGCCCGGGGGGGCGTAGCCTGCGCCGGGAGTTCCCGACCGCGCTCGCGGCGGACAACGCGCGGCACCATTTCGAGGGGTCGATCGACGGTCGTCGCGTGTGCGCGGCCACCGCTCTGGTGCGGCCGTGGACGACCACGTCTGGTCGGATCGTGGTCGCCTGTGTGGGTTGTTTCGCGACGGCGCCGTCGTATCGGGGCCAGGGCCTGAGCGGCAGACTCCAGGGCGTGGTGCTCGAGCACCTCGAACGAGAAGGCGTGGACTGGGCCGCCCTGTGGACCGATCGCCCCGAGATCTATGCGCGACGTGGATTCCGGCCCACCGGGGTCGAGGTCCACGGGCGGCTCGACGCCGTCGACTGGCCCCGACCGGCCGACGGAGACGTCGTCCGTGCGGCGACCCGCGACGATGCCTCCGCCGCGCTCGAGCTCTACCGCGCCCATCGGATGCGAGCGGACCGGACCACGGCGGACATGGCCGCATACCTCGATCCCACGACCTCGCGGAGCTGGGTCCTGGTTCGTGGTGACGAGATCGTCGCCTACGTCTGTCTGGGAAAGGGCGACGACTTCCCCGGATACGTGCACGACTACGGCGGCGAGCCCGGAGCCGTCCACGCCCTGTGGGGGGTCGCCGTCGACGCCGGAGCGCGAGCGGTGCTCCTTCCCGCCGGGAGCGACGCCTATCGTCGAGGACCGGCCGCGGCCATGCCGGGAACCGTGCAGTCGGCCGCCATGATCCGCGCCTTCGACGGCGCACCACGCCCCGCGTCCACGGACTTCGCCGTCTGGGGCTTCGACTCCGCCTGATCCGACCGGAGGGACCGACCGTGCGGTTGCCGATCTCGGTGTGCATGATCGTCCGTGACGAGGCCGAGGTGCTCGGCGTGGCGCTGGAGTCGGTGCGATCCTGGGCCGAACAGGTCGTCGTGGTCGACACCGGGAGCCGGGACGACTCGCTCGACGTCGCGCGCCGCCACGGCGCCCTGGTCGAGCAGATCGAGTGGAAGAACGACTTCTCCGCCGCGCGCAACGTGTCGATGGATCTGGCGAGCGCTCCCTGGATCCTGATCGTCGATGCCGACGAGTGGATCGATCCCGCCGACACCCCGCGCCTGGCCACGCTGATCGCCGAAGAGCCCGTGCGAGCCTACCGCTTTCCGCAGCGCAACTACGTGTCGAACTCCGGATGGGCGCGCTTCGTGGCCGGTCCCATGCCGCCGGTGTGGGGGCTCGAGGCCGTGGGGTGGGTCGAGGCCAGGCAGGTGCGCCTGGTGCCGAACCGTCCCGGGATCCGCTACGAGGGTCCTGTGCACGAGACGATGTCCGGAGCCCTCGAACGGGCCGGCGTGGAACGGTCGGACGCCGAGGTTCCGATCCATCACGTGGGCAAGCTGCGGTCCGAGGCGGTGATGGCGCGGAAGAAGCAGCTGTACCACCACCTCGGACGTCTGAAGTTGCAGACGCATCCGGGCGGGCAGGCCCTGCTCGAACTCGGGATCCAGTGCAGCGAGCTGGGCGAGACCGCCGAGGCGCGGGAGCTTCTCACCCGGTCCCTCGACGAACTCGGACCGGGTCCGGAGCGCGCGCGAGCCGTCGCCTGCCTGGCGTCACAGATCGAGACCCTCGACGGCCTGGGCGCGGCCGAGAGCTTCCTTCGCACGGAACTCCCCGGCGTGGCCGGCTTCCCCGACGCGTGGGAACGTCTCGGAGTGCTGCTGGTCCGCGCCCAGCGTTTCGCCCGCGCGGCCGAGGTCCTGGAGAGTGCGGTGGAGGCCTTTCCCGACGCCGCGAATCTCGTCGTGCTGGCGGCCGAGTGCGAGCTGACGCTGGGTCAGTACGACCGGGCGGCGGGTCTCTACGACCGATTGCGGACCGTGGCCGCGGGGGCCGGCATCGGCGAGGTCGGCTTCGGCATCGCCCGGGCCGCGCAGGGGGATGTCGGCCCGTTGATCGAGTGTCTGCGTGACCCCGCCACCTCGGCGTTCGCGCGCGGACCGCGGGGTGCGCAGCGTCGCCTGCGGGCCGATTGGATCCTCGGCGGAGGTCCCGGGACGCTGCGGAGCGCCGGAACCGACGTCGTGCGTGTCGAGCTGCAGAGCGCCTATGCGGCGCGGGGACGTCTGGCCGCGGCCCATGCTCTCGATCCCGGCCTGGTCACGGCAGCTCGTTGTGGGCTCGAGGCCGTGGTCCGCAGCCTTCCCCGCGGCGCCGCGGCACGGTCGGTGGCTTCGCGTGCCGCGGCGATGGCGGGGGCGACCCGCTGGAGCGCGGCGGACGCGGCCCTCTCGACCGCGCACTGAGGATTCAAGTTCTCCCGCGGCCCCGTCGATATGTTCCGGTGACAGTGACGCGGTTGCCGCGGACCCACACGTTGGGAGACCGTGCGGCGCGCGCGGGGATCGGATCCTCCGGATCGGGCCCGTCGTTCCCGGGAAGGGAGCGCGGGGTGTCCGAATGGACCCGGACTTGCTAGAGTTCCCGTCGAAGGAACAGAGGCCGGAGGTTCCGGCCCGAACCCCTTCGAACCGGACTCTGGTTCCGGCGGACGGAGTGAGGATCTCATGGCGACGCACCCCATCGGTGGACCCGGCCCCCAGTCCCTGAACGACGCCCCGACGCGGACGTCGACGGATCGAACGGACGGTACCCGGTCGACGCAGGATCCGTCGAAGGTTCCGGCGAACGGGGCCGAGGGTGCGCCCGCGGGCGCAGAGGCCACCGAAAAGGTGCAGATCTCGCAGAAGGCGCGGGATCTGCTCCGGATGAGCGAGCTGATGAACTCTGCCCGGAACACTCTCGACAAGACACCGGACGTCCGCGCCGAACGCATCGCCGAGGTCAAGGAGCGCATGCGGGCGGGCGTCTACGAGACCGACGGGGTACGCCAGGAACTCGCCCACCGCCTGAGCGGGATCCTGGGCGAGCTTCCGGCCTCCGGACCGGGTGGTTCGCAAGCGGAGTGACTCCGCGTGGCCGCACGCCCGGCCACCCACGACCCCTTTCGTGACCTATCGGGAAAAGTCTTGGCGCCCTGACAGCGGCATGGTAGGAAACTGGCCATCGGAGGTCCGTTGGTTTCCATCCATGCCCCTGGAGTCAGGTGAACGAGACGCCTCTCATCCTCTGGATCGGCCGGGCCGATGGACCGCACCCGCTGCTGGCGGAGGCCGGTTTCGAGGTCACATCGAGCGAATCGAGCCGTCCCGCGCTCGTGTTGCTCGATCTGGACGACCAGGACGAACCCTACCCGGCGATCGCGCGGGTTCGGGCCCAGTTCCCCGATGCACCGGTCATCGCCGTTTCGCGCCAGACGGATCCCCGCCACGTGGTCGAGGCGGTACGGTCGGGGGCCCAGGACTTCGTCCATCGTGACGCCGGATCGCAGGAGCTCCGCGAGTCGGTCGACCAGGCGCTGTTGCGCCGACGACTGAGCCTGGAGCAGCGGGGGGTCGTGCGCTTCCTCGAGGATCACGGGCGTCAGGTCGAGGACGAACGGCGCCTGCTCAACGAGCGCATGGCCTCGTTGGCGGGTGAACTGGAGAGTGCCCACCGGCAGCTCGAGGACGCCCATCGCGAACTCCGCGGGCGCGTCGCCCAGCTGGTGATGCTGTACCGCATCGGCCGGGACCTCACGACGCACCGCAACTGGGACGAGGCCCTCCAGACCTTCCTGGCCTCGCTGTGCAAGTTCCTCGATGCACGCGGGGCGACTCTGCTGCTGCGATCCCAGCAGGGCCGGCGCCTGGCGGCGCGGAGCACCGTGGGGATGGACACCCCGGCGGTCGACGAGGCCATCGACATCCTGCGTCCGCAGCGATCGGTCGACGGCCGCGAACCGCTGCTGTCGCCGTTGGAAGAAGCCCGCCGTGACGACCCGCGTTCGTGTGCGCAGATGGACGAGCCCTGGGATCGGACCGTGCTGCCGCTCTGGCACCGCGACGAAGACCTCGGAGCACTCGTCATCGAGAAGGACTACGACTCGTCCGAGGCGATCCGCGACGACTTCTACTTCCTGATCACGATCCAGACGGTCCTGACCGAAGAGGTGGCCAGCGCGCAGACCTTCAGTCAGCTCCGCAAGCTCCAGCGCTTCCAGGAACGCACGCTGGACCATCTCGGGAGTGGGATCGTCACCGTCGACGGCGACGGTCGCATCGCCACCGCCAACGCCAAGGCGCGGGAACTGCTGGATGTGGGTGTGGTCGAGGGCCTGCCCCTGGCGGGTCGCCTGCGCCTCGGGAGCGAAGGGCCGAATCTCGGACAATGGCTGTCGACGATCACCGACACCACGCCGGGATCCGTCGAGGGCCGGCTCGCGACCGAGCACGGCGGGGAACCGATCCCGGTCTCGGTGGTGGCGTCGCGGATCCCGGGAGAGTTCCCGGGCGACACCTACCACGTGTGCGTGATCGAGGACTTGCGTCAGAAGCGCGCGCTCGAGGCCGAGCGCCGGCGTGCGGCACGGCAGAAGGAACTGTTGATCATGGCGGCCGAGTGGGCCCACGACGTGCGGACCCCGCTCACCGGCATCCTGCACAGCTCCGAGTTGCTGGCCGGTGCCGTCGACCCGCGCTCGCCGAAGCTGCGCCACTTCCGCGTGATCCAGTCCGAGGTCCGGCGGATCAACGACCTGGTCGATCACTTCCTGGACTACGCACGCCCGGTGCAGCTACGCCGGGTGGCGGGCGACCTGACCCGGGTCGTGGCCGAGGTGGTCGACCTGCTGGTCGGTCCCGCCGCGAAACGGGGTGCCGCTCTCGAGCTGGTCGTCGAGGACGGCGCGGAGAGCTGCCCGTGCGAACTCGATCGCGACGCCATGAAGCAGGTCGCCCTGAATCTGGTGTCGAACGCGCTCGACGCGGTGGCCGACGGGGGGCAGGTCACGGTGCGACTCTCGCGCCGCGACGATGCGCCCCTGGACGAGGACGGCCGCCGTGGACCGGGCGCCGTACTGCAGGTCGAGGACGACGGGCCGGGCGTGCCCGACGCGTTCGTCGACCGCCTGTTCGTTCCCTTCTTCACCACCAAGTCCGATGGCACGGGCCTGGGCCTCGCCATCTCCGAGAAGATCGTACGCGCGCACGACGGCGACCTCCGCTATCTGCGCGAGAACGGTACGACGATCCTGCGGGCGATCGTGCCCGTCGAAGCCGCCGCAGGCGTGACTCTCGACGAGGACCGGGACGACACCGACACCCGCGATCGCATGCACGCGAAAGGATGACCATGGCGCGCAAGAAGGTGCTGATCTGCGACGACCAGGAGACGATCCGCAAGTCCCTGGGCGAAGCCCTGGCCGACGACGGCTACGAGATCGACGAGGCCGGAGACGGAACCACCGCGCTCGACCGCGTGCGCGACGAGGCCCCCGATCTGTTGCTGCTCGATCTCAAGCTGCCGGACACCACCGGCGTGGAGGTGTTGCGGACGATCCGCGACGAGGGTCGCGACGTACCGGTCATCCTGATGACCGCCTACGGTGATACACCGACGGCCGTCGAGGCCATGAAGCTCGGGGCCTACGACTTCGTGCAGAAGCCCTACACGCTCGGCGACATGAAGACCAAGGTCGCCTCGGCGCTGAAGGCACGGCTCCGGCAGCGTTCGGCCGACCTGGCTCGAGCGCACGAGCACGAGACGGGCGGCATGTACCTGGAAATGCTGCGTCGCACTCCGGGACTGTCGGAGGTCAGTGAGATCGTCGAGAAGCTCGGTCGCAGCCGGGCCGGCAACGAGGCCGAGGTGCTGATTCTCGGCGAGAGCGGAACCGGCAAGGAGATCGTCGCACGGGCGATCCACGAGGTCAGCCATCCGGGCGCACCCTTCATGGAGATCAACTGCGCCGCCGTTCCGGAATCGCTGCTCGAGAGCGAGTTGTTCGGGCACGAGAAGGGCGCCTTCACCGATGCGAAGTCGGCCAAAGAGGGTCTGTTCGAGCTCGCCGGGCAGGGGACCATCTTCCTCGACGAGATCGGCGAGCTCGGCGTGACCCTGCAGAGCCGCCTGCTGCGGGTGGTCGAGAACCGCAAGTTGCGGCGCGTGGGGGGCAAGGAGGATCGTCCGGTGCGGGCGCGCATCGTGGCGGCCACGAACCGTCAGATCGAGAGTGCGATCCAGGACGGCATGTTCCGCAACGATCTGGCGCAGCGCCTGTCGGTGATCCGACTGAACCTGCCCGCGCTGCGCGATCGTCCCGAGGACGTTCCCACGCTCGTGCGCGTGTTCGTCGAGAGTTTCAATCGCGAGCTCGGCCTGGAGTGCGAGCCGCCGAGCGACGAACTCTGCGAGTTGCTCGTGCGCTACCCGTGGCCGGGCAACGTCCGTGAACTGCGCAACATGATCCGTCGCATCATGATCCTGGAGGAGCCCGAGCGGGTCCTCCCGCATCATCTCCCGCCGCACGTGGTGCGGGGGGAGAACCCGCGCGCGGGCGACGATCAGGACGTCGAGCGGATCGGGCGCGAGTTGCTGCCCCTGTCGGAGGTGCAGCGGATCCACATCCTGCACGTGCTCAAGGCGACGAAGAACAACAAGAGCAAGGCGGCGAGGATCCTCCAGATCAGCCGGCAGACCCTCCGCGAGAAGCTGAAGTCCTTCGAGGACGCCGAGGCGGCCTCCGACGACGGCGAGGATCTCTCGATGTCGGCCGCCGACTGAGCGTTCGGCATCGGATCCGCATCGGCCGCGAGGCCGCCGGATCACGACCGGGCCCCGCCGTCGGCTGACCAGCTATCGACCACCCGGATCACGGTGGGCCTCTCCGGACGGAGGGGCCCATCGTCGTTCCCCGCTCCGCCGGTGCCGTGTCGGTCGTCCATTCAAAACATTGAAAAGAAACCGTTTACACGATCCCCGCCTTTCGACGGCCCGGGTCGACGGACGGAACTCGGGGGCTGCGGGTGCGCGCGTGGCCCCCGACGGTTCAGCGGCACCTGTCTTGCGCTTCGGCCCCCGCGAAGGAGGCCCAGGCACATGAAGGCGCGAAACCCGGTGAGCATCGTACCCGTTCTGCTGGCGACCGTGATCGCGGTCGGAGCGACGGCGGCCGACGAGACGGCTCTGGTCGAGCGCGCACTCGTGCGGTTGGAGAACCTCGACTCCGATCCACTGCGGATTCCGCCGGCCCCGGTCGCACCCGAGGAGATCGAGGTGCGCGAGCATCTGGCCATCGCGCGCTCGGTCCGCATCGTACAGTCCGAGCTCGACACCTCGCTCGCCGTGCTCACGGGCAAGGTCCTGCCGCTGCTCTCGTTGGCCCGCAACCATCATCATCTCGGCCTGCGCCTGCGTGCGCTCGAGTGGTACGGCCGCGCCGAGATCGCCGACAAGAACAAGGAGTTCGCCGACGTCATCCTGTCCGAGCGCATGGAGGTCGCCCTGGAGCTGGGCGACAGCAGCCTGGTCTCGGACTTCGCCGACCAGATGCTCGACCGCTCCGATGATCCCTCCTGGACGCCGCACCTCGCGCGCGTGCTGGCCTTCCTCGCCACCTTGCCCGACGCCGTCGACCCGGCGCTGGACATGGCGCGTCGGATCGAGGAAATCGACGGCGACCCGGATCCGGCTTGCGTGCTCGAGCTCGCACGACTCCACCAGCGCCACGACGACGACCAGGCCGCGCTGGGTCACTATCGCGCTCTCCTGGCCCGTCAGCGTGATCTGAGCGCGCGACAGCTGGCCCTGACCGTCTGGGGGCTGGGCGACACCTACCTCGCGTCGGGACGGACCGAGCGTGCCCTGCCGCTCCTGAGGGCCTGCCGCGAGCACGACGTCGGTCGACTGAGTGCGTGGGCCACGTACCAGACGGCGGGGCTGGCCGCGACCGCCGGAGAATTCGACGAGGCCGAGCACCTGTTCCGGAGCATCTGCGAGCGCGAGGGCGACACCCCGTGGCGTGACGACGCCTGCACGCGTCTGGCGCAGGTGCGGGAACTCCAGGACATCGACGCAGCGCTGCGCCCCTTCGGTCGCACGCTGCCCGGCACCGAGGAGACGCGGTGAAGGACGTGATCGGTCGCTTGATCCTGGCCTACCGCCGGGAACTGGATCTCTACGCCGAGATCCTCGAACTGGCCCGGCAGGGTGCCGAGATCGTGCGTCATTGCCGTCCGCTGGGCGAGTTGAACGCCGTGAACGAGCGCAAGCAGGACCTGCTGGCCGAGATCGCATCGATCGACCGCACCATCGCCGACGACAAGCACGCGTGGCGCGAGGACAGCGCGGCCACCGCGAGCTCGCAAGGCGCCGAGCTCGACAAGCTGTTGCGGCGTCTGACCGACCGTATCGAGCAGATCCTGCTCGCCGAGCGGGAGACCGACCGCTGGATCGTCCAGGGCGCCGGTGTGACCGAGGCAGAGCCCGAGACCGACCCCAACCTTTCGGCCCAGGCCATGAGGACGACACCATGACCGAGACGCTGCTGCGCGCACTGAGCGACGGAACCGTGACCGAAGACGGTATCGGTCTGCTGGGCCGCATGCTCCACCGCTTCCGCAATTCGCTGACCTCGGTCCGCGGCTACGCCGAACTGCTGGCCGAGAGCGACGTTCCGGAGGAACGGCGCCGACAGTGGGCGACACGGATCATCGAGCAGCTCGAACGTATCGAGAGCCTGCAGTCCCGGCTCGACGCCGGCCGTCAGGTCGGACGTCCCGTGGCCGAGCACTCGCTCGGCATGGTGCTGCGGGCCGCCGTACGCCGAAGTCGGCAGCGCCTCGCATCCGCAGCCGCCGGCATCGACGTCCGATTCGACCTCGACGGCGACCTCCTCGTCCGCGGCGACGGTGAGGCCCTGACCGAGGCGGTGGCCGCTCTCGTCGACAACGCCTGCGAAGCGACCGCACTGCTCCCGGGTCCGGAGCGCGCGGTGCGTCTGACACTCGAGCAGGACGCCGATCACTGGACGGTCTGCGTGGAGGACGACGGTCCGGGGATGACACCGGACGTCGCCGAGCGCGTGGGCACGGCCTTCTATTCACGAAAGCCCGGCCACCTGGGCCTCGGCACCTATCTGAGCCGGACCTACCTGCAACGCCACGACCTCGACCTCGGTCTGACCAACGCGTCGGACGGAGGAACCGTGGCGACCATTCGTGGACGGCATCTGCCGTCGCAGCCCGAACGGCGGACACCGTCAGGAGGAAGATCATGAAGCAATCCCGCAGCGTCCTCGTCGTCGAGGACGAGCAGGCCACGCGCGATCTCTTGCGCGCGCAGCTCGCCCAGGACTTCGAGGTGCGCACGGCAGGTAATGGCGAGGAGGCACTGTCGTCGATGTCGTCGCGAGACTTCGACCTCATGCTCCTCGACATGAATCTCCCCGGGATCTCCGGTCTCGACGTCATGAAGCAGCTCCACGAGCTCGAGAACGCACCGACGGTGATCGTCGTCTCGGCCGACTCGAACGTGAGCAGCGCCGTCGACGCCCTGCGCGAGGGCGCTTACGACTACCTGGTCAAGCCGTTCTCGATGGACGAGCTGCGGGCGACGCTCGACCGGGCCAGCGAGCGTACGCTGCTCATGAAGGAGAACCAGAACCTGCGCAAGACCATTCGTCGGTCCCAGCGCTTCGGTGGCATGCTCGGAAGCTCGCCGACCATGCAGGAGCTCAAGCGCGACATCGAGAAGATCGCCGACACGCGGGGAACGGTGCTCCTGACCGGGGAGAGCGGTACGGGGAAGGAACTGGCCGCACGCGCCATCCACGAGTTGAGCGTGCGCCACAAGGGCCCGTACATCCGCATCAACTGCGCGGCGATTCCCGAGAGCCTGCTCGAGGCCGAGCTCTTCGGCCACGAGAAGGGGGCTTTCACGAATGCCATCGCGCGGCGCGAAGGCATGTTCGAACTCGCCCACGGGGGCACCCTGCTGCTCGACGAGGTCACCGAGATCGCGCCGAACATGCAGGCCAAGCTGCTGCGTGTGCTCCAGGAGCGCGAGATCATGCGGATCGGTGGCAAGGCGTCGATCAAGGTCGACGTGCGCGTCATCGCGACCAGCAACCGCGATCTGAAGAAGGAAGTCCGGGAAGGCCGCTTCAAGGAGGACTTCTACTACCGCCTGAACGTCATTCCGCTGCACGTGCCCGCGCTGCGGGAGCGGCGTGAGGACATTCCCATGCTGGTACAGCACTTCGTCGAGCGCGCCTGCGCCGAGAACGAACGCTCGTTGATGGACGTGACCGACGCCGCCATGCAGAAGATCATCGAGCACTCGTGGAGAGGCAACGTTCGCGAGCTGGAGAACTGCCTCGAGCGATCGGTGATCCTGACCGAGAACGAGCGGCTCGATCGGGGAGACCTCCGACTCGACACCGAGGAGACGGGTCCCGGACGCGCGGCGCATCTGGACGATTCCCAGCTCACCCTGCGCGACATGGAGCGTGAGCTGATCCTGCGCCGGCTCGACCTGACCGGCGGCAATCGCACGCGTGCGGCCGAGATGCTCGGGATCAGCGTGCGCACCCTGCGCAACAAGATCAACCAGTACCGGGGCGAGGGTCTGGCGATCCCGGGCTGATCCGGACACCGACCGACGGAGGACGACCATGGACGCGATTTCGAATCTGATCGACGCCGGTAACGTGCCGCTGCTGCGCAAGGCCCTCTCGGCCTACGCCATGCGTCACCGCGTGGTGGCCGAGAACATCGCGAACGTGGAGACCCAGGGCTACCAGGCACAGCGGGTGCAGTTCGAGCAGCTACTCGAGGAAAGGGATGGGCCCGGGCCGAGTGGCCTCCGCACACATCCCTCGCACCTGCCGATCGGCCAGCCCGATCGTATGCCGGAGCCCGAGGTGGAACTCGATCCGACCCCCTTCGACAACGGGGTCAACAACGTGGACATCGAGGGCGAGTCCCTGGCGGAGGCCGAGAACCTGCTCATGTACAACATGGCCACACGCATGCTCAGTGCGAAGTACGACGGACTGCGCCGCGCGATCAGCGGTCGCAATGGTTAGAGGACCCGACCCGACGAACGGGGGTGACCGATCATGGGACTGAGGATCTTCGGAAACATGCATGTCTCGGCCTCGGGCCTGCGCGGGATGCGGGCGCGGATGAACGCCATTGCCGAGAACATCGCGAACGTCGAGACCACGCGGACCCCGGAGGGCGGTCCCTACCGGCGCAAGCAGGTCGTCCTGCAACAGGCCGAGCCGACGCAGGCTCCGCCGATGCCGACACGCGAGGTGACCGGATTCGACGATCTGTTGCGCACGCATCGCGAGCACCTGCGGATGGTCGAGCTGGGGAGCGGGCGCGAGCTTCCGCAGGGTTCACGCCTCGAGATCACCGAGGCCGAGGACGCACAGCCCTTCAAGCTGGTCCACAACCCGGCACACCCCGACGCCGACGAGCAGGGCTACGTCCTGATGCCGAACATCGACCTGGTGCGGGAGTTCGTCGACCTGATCTCGGCCCAACGGGCCTACGAAGCCAACGTGACCGCGATCGAGGGCGCGAAGGACATGTTCATGCGCGCGCTGGAGATCTAGCCCGGAGCGAAGGAGGCTGCGAGACATGGCGGCCATTCGAGGCGTGGGATCGGAGATCCTGCAACAGGCCTACAAGCAGGCGACAGCGAAGCCCGAACCCCAGGGCGGCGGTTTCTCGGCGCGTCTGCAGGAACTCGTGGGCGAGGTGGATCGGCTGCAGGATCACGCCGGCGACATGCAGACGCGCGCCCTCCAGGGCGACGACGTCGCCGTCCACGACGTCATGATCGCCTCGGAAGAGGCCGGGTTGGCCTTCTCCCTGATGGTCGAGGTCAGGAACAAGTTGGTGGAAGCCTACCAGGAACTCATGCGGATGCAGGCCTAGCCCCCGAAAGCGGAACACCCGAGAGAGCTGAGACACCATGGAGTTCATCCAGAACCTCCTGCACCGACTGAAGCTGAGCTGGACGACCATGTCGTTCAACCAACGCGTGATCACGGGCATGGTCGCCGGGGCTGCGCTGACCAGCGTGGTGGTCTTCGCGCTGTGGGTCGACGACGAGTCGATGGTCGTGCTCTACAGCAATCTCGAGGCGGAGTCGGCGGCTTCGGTCATGGACTTCCTCGACCAGGAGGGCGCGACCTACCGCGTGGGTGCGGGAGGACGCACGATCGAGGTGACCGCCGCCGAGGTCGACCGTCTTCGGCTCCGTATCGCCGGCGAGCGACTGGTCGGCGACGGCCACTTCTCGTGGGCCGATTTCATCGCCGACGGTCGCATGGGGCGGACCCAACGCGAACTCGACGCCGGCGAACGCTACGCGATGGAGGGCGAGCTGGCCCGATCGATCGAGACGATCGATGCCATCGAGCGGGCGCGTGTCCACCTGAACATGTCGCCGCGTACGGCCTTCGTCCGGACCGGTCACGGCAAGGCCTCGGCCTCGGTCGTGGTCACCCTGCGGCGGCGCATGCAGCCGAGCCGCGGTCAGGTCGAGAGCGTCCAGCATCTCGTGGCCGGCTACGTTCCGGAACTGGATCCGAGTGCGGTGACGGTGATCGAAACGAGCACCGGGCGTGCACTGGCCGGTCTGGGTGGGGACTCGGCGACGGCGCAGAGCAACGATCAGTTGCGTGCCCAGCGCGAACTCGAGAAGGAACTGGTGTCGAAGGCCAGCGAGATGCTCGGCAGCATTCTCGGTCAGGAGGGATACACCGTCCGCGTGAATGCCGACCTCGACTTCGAGGAGCTCGAGCGGGTGGCCGAGACCTATGATCCGAACACCGTGGTCCGGTCCGAGGGCGTGGCCGAGAGCGAGGATCCCACGAAGTCGCGCGGTGTCACCAACTACGAGGTCAACAAGACCGTCGATCGGATCCTGAAGAACGGCAGCACCATCCGCAAGCTCACCGTGGCCGTGGCCGTCGACGGGACCTACGAGGAAGCCGAGGCAGAGGGCGAGGCACCCACGTACGCTCCCCGCTCCGACGACGAGCTGGCGAACATCCGGAACGTCGTTGCGGCCGCCGTCGGTCTCGATCCCGGTCGGGGGGACACGATCGAGGTCGTCAACATGCGATTCCACACGCCACCCACGTACGAGCCCACGATGATCGAGCAGCTGCATTGGCTGCAGGACCTGCCCAGCCTCGTGGGGCGCTTCCTGCTGTTCCTCGTGGCCGCGTTCCTGGTGCTCCGCCTGCGCAGCTCCCTGTCGAAGGCTCTCGGTGACGCCTCGGATCCGCAGGCCGGCGCCAATGTCGGCGGCGCGGGTGTCGGTGGTGGTGGCGCGACGGGGATGAATGGCGAGGTCTTCCAGGGCGTGCACTCCGAGGTGGCCACGCTCGAGGACTGGACCCGGGGCAACCCCGATCAGGTGGCGGAGCTGGTGAAGGCCTTCGCCCAGCAGGAGGACTAGTTGGTGGCTCCGAACGAGACCGTTTCGCTGCGCAAGGCCGCGATCGTTCTGATCGGTCTCGGCCCCCGGATCAGCGGCGAGATCCTCAAGCGCCTGCCCGAGCCGCTCATGGAGCGGCTCACGGCCGAGATCGCCCGGATCGAGAAGATCGAGCCCGATGAGCGCAAGCGCGTATTCCAGGAGCTCTACGAATTCCGCACGAAGAACGCGCAGTTCTCGCGCGGGGGTGAGGACTTCGCCCTGCAGATGTTGTCGCAGGCCGTCGGTCAGCATCGTGCGAACAAGGTCATGAGCCAGGCTACGGGCTTCGGTGACGACATCAACTTCGAGATGCTCAAGCGGGTCGACCCGCTCACCGTGGGCAACTTCCTCAAGGCCGAGAGCCCGCAGACGGTGGCACTGGTCCTCAGTCATCTCGATCCGCGGAGCGCAGGTCCGATCCTCAGTCATCTCCCGAGTTCGATGCAGGCCGAGGTGGCCTACAAGATGGCCGTGATCGACAAGCCGAACCCCGAGTACGTGCGCGAGGTCGAGTCGACGCTGGCGCGGCAGGTCAAGGGTGAGTACGAAGAGGGCTCGCGTCAGTACGGCGGCAGCAAGCAGGTCGCCGAACTCCTGAACGAGATCGACCAGGAGGTCTGGACCGAGATCCTCGACGAGATGCGCGAGTTCAACGAGGAGACATCGGTCGAGGTCAAGAACCTCATGTTCGTCTTCGAAGACATCATGGCGCTCGACGACCGCTACGTGCAGGAGTTCCTGAAGGAGATCGACAGCAAGGAGCTCACCCTGGCGCTGAAGGCCGCGAGTGAAGAGGTCAAGAACAAGATCTTCGGCAACATGTCCAAGCGCGCCTCGGCTGGCATCGTCGAGGACATGGAGTACATGGGACCGGTCAAGCTGAGCGAGGTCGAAGAAGCACAGCAGCGTGTGGTCGACGTGATCCGGCGCCTCGAGGAGGAGGGCAGTATCGTCATCGGTTCCGGAAAGGGCGGCGATGTCATCGTTTGACGTGGGTCCGGCGGCCGCGGCCGGGCTCTTCGTCCCGGACGTCCAGAATGCGGGAGCGGAGCGCTTCGAGCCCGAGGCGGTGCGTGCCACGCGGGAGCAACCGGAGGAGGCGGACCTCTCCGAGCCCGTCGAACTCGAGGACTATCAACCCGGTCCCAGCGAAGAGGAGATCCGTGCTGCCTGCCGCGCCGAGATGAAGGAGGAGCTCGAGGCCGAGCTCCAGCGACAGCGGGCCGGCGACGAGGAGGCCTTCGCGCAGCTGGCCGACGCGATCCAGCGGGCGAACGAGTCGCGGCTCGAGTCGATCACGGAGCGCGCGGCCGAGCTCGCCTTCGCGGTGGCAGAACGTCTGATCCGTGACCGTGTGGACCGTGATCCCGCCGTGGTCGAGCGTGCTCTGCGCGACGTGCTCGGAGGGATCGAGGCCTCCAACGGGATCTCCGTGTACGCACATCCCGACGACGCGGCGTATCTCCGCTCCCAGCCGGACCTGCTGAGCGGCCTCGGGATCGAGGACCTGATCGACGAACCGCGGCAGCGTCGCGGTGGTTGCCGCGTCGACGACGGGTCCCGCGGCTGGGACCTGACCGTGGTCACCCAGCTCACACGCTTGCAGGAGACGATCGACGCCGCGCTGGAGGCGTCGTGAGGGGCGACCGCCTGCACTCCGCGGCCACGCTGGTCCGTTCGGTGCCGCTGACGCGCCCGATCGGCCGCGTCACGCAGGTCGTGGGCACCGTGATCGAGGTCCGGGGACTGCAGGCTTCGGTGGGCGACATCTGCTGGATCCTCGCCGACGCCGGGCGTCACGATGTGTCGGCCGAGGTGGTCGGCTTCCGCGACGAGGCCCTCCTGCTCATGCCCTTCGACGATCTGTACGGCGTGGCGCCGGGACAGCGGGTGACGACCCGCAACCAGTCCTTCCGTGTTCCGGTCGGGCCCGAACTGCTCGGTCGCGTGATCGATGCCTTCGGCCGACCGCTCGACGGTGGCCCGCCGATCGAGACGCGCGAACACGTGGGCGCGAAGCCACGCATTCCCCACGCCATGGAACGTCGGCGGGTCGAGTTGCCGCAGCAGACCGGTGTCCGGGCCATCGACGCGTTCGTGCCCTGCGCCCGTGGCCAGCGCGTGGGGATCATGGCCGGCAGCGGTGTGGGCAAGAGCGTACTCCTGGGAATGATCAGCCGGCACAGCGACGCCGACGTGAACGTGGTGGGCCTGATCGGGGAGCGTGGACGCGAGGTCCGCGAGTTCGTCGAAGAGGATCTCGGTCCCGACGGCCTCGCCCGCTCGGTCGTGGTGGTGGCGACTTCCGACCAGAGTCCCGTGCTGCGCGTACGGGCGGCCCAGACGGCCATGTCGATCGGCGAGTGGTTCCGCGATCGCGACCACAACGTGATGATGGTGATGGACTCGGTCACGCGCTTCGCGATGGCGCAGCGCGAGATCGGTCTCGCCGTGGGCGAGCCGCCGGCGACGCGCGGTTACCCTCCCTCGACCTTCGCCGTGCTCGCAAAGCTGCTCGAACGGGCCGGGACGAGCGCGGTCAACGCGATGACGGCGTTCTTCACGGTGCTGGTGGAGGGCGACGACCTGCAGGATCCGGTGGGCGATGCCGTCCGTTCGATCGTCGACGGACACATCGTGCTCAGCCGTGACCTCGCCCGCAAGGGGCATTACCCCGCGATCGACGTCATGGGCAGCGTCAGCCGTCTGGCGAGCACGGTGGCCTCATCCGACCAACTCGATCACGGGCGGCGGCTGTCGCACCTGCTCAAGCTGCTCGAGGACAACGAGGACCTCGTGAACATCGGGGCTTACACGAGTGGCACCAATCCCGATCTCGATCGCGCTCTGGAACTGCGGTCGCGGATCGACGAGTTCCTCCGCCAGGGCCTGACCGATCACGTCCCGATCGAGACGACCCGTGAACTCCTCGCGGGTCTGGCCGAGGCGGCGGGCTGATGCCCGCGCGATTCCGATTCCGACTGCAGAAGGTGCTCGAACTGCGCGAGCGGGAGCTCGAACAGAAGCAGCTCGAGCTCGCCCGGGCGCGTGCCGACGAGTTCGGGGCCTCCGACGCCCTCGAGCGTGCGCGGCGGGAACGACTGGACCACGACACCCGATTGCGCCGGGTCGACGCCTCACCGGTGAGTCCACTCGAACTCCGGGCGCGCCTCGCCACGACCGAGGCGCTCACCCGCCGCGAGGACGCGGCTCGCCGGGAACTCGAGGTGGCAAGGGAACGAACCGAGGCCGCGCGGGTGCGCGCCATCGAAGCGCATCACGGCGTCGAGATCGTCGACCGCCTCCGGGATCGTGCCCGTTCCCGGTGGCAGGCCGAAATCGACGCTCAAGAACGGAAGATCCTGGACGATATCCAGAGTCGGTACGGGGAAGACCCCCTCGGCTGACGGCAAGTCCTACCCGTCGGGCCGGGTATCCCCTTCCGCTCGCGCCCGCCCCGTTCGCGCCGCAACCCCCTCGTACGGCCTCGAATCCGGCCCTGGGCGATGATCACGCACGTGGCACCGGCGTTGCGTGAGGGCAGGTCGACTCTCGACGGAGTGGCCTGCGCATGAAGACCATCCTGATCGCTTCGACCCTCAGCTTCCTCGTGATCTTCGCGGGCGTGTACTTCTACGCGCAGAAGCTGTCGGCACGGAACGCGGTGAACAGTGTGGGCGGACAGCTCGCCGCCGAGGACATCGACGCTGCCGAGCTGACCATGGCCGCGCTCGAAGCCGAACGCGAGGCGATCGCGCGTGAACGCGAACGCCTGTTCTCGCTGCGCGAGAGCATGTCCCAGCAGCGCCAGCAGTTGAAGGCGCAGCTCGACCAGATCCAGACGGCCATCGGGGAACTGCGCGAGGAACAGGTCCGCTACGGTGAAGCCCGTAGCAAGAGCGCGCAGAAGCTGGCGAAGATGTTCGACGCCATGAAGCCCGCTGCTGCCGCCCCGGTCTTCGGTTCCCTCGACCGCGAGACGGCGCTCGACATCCTCGTGCGCATGAAGGAGAAGGCCGCGGCCAAGTTGCTGTCCGAGGTCGACCCCCGTCTTGCCGCCGAACTCAGTACGAAGCTCAGCCTGCGAGGTACGCGATGAATCCCATGACTCCGGGAACCGCCGCCTCGTGGTGGTTGCAGCTCTTCGGAGGTTTCGGGACCTCCCTGTCGACCACGGCTCCCGCGGCCGACACCGAAGGGTCGTGGGAGGGCTTTGCCGCCGTTCTGTCGACGATGAAGGGCGGGGCTCCGCTGGCCGTCACCGACGACACCGCTTCCGTGGTCGATCCGGAAGCCGAGGGCAACGCGTCGGCCGTCGCGATCCCGGTCCCGATGGTCGCCGCGACCGTCGACGGATCCCCGGGCACCGAACGGACGACGAACTTCGCGTCTCCGGACGACGAAGCGATTCTGCATCCGGCCACTCCGTCGCGATCCGATTCGGCCGACGTGCACCGTGCATTGGACACGAATCCGACCCCGACGGCGGGACCGCTCGTGCAGGACGGAACCGAGCGCGCGCGGTCCGGAGACTCGGCGGCCGTGGATGGGAGTGCGACGACGGACACGACTCCGTGGCCCCTGAGCGGGTTCCCGATCCCGGCGAGCACGGAGTCCCCTATGGCCGCCGGTCTCGCGACCATCACCGCGGCCCCCGATGCGCTGATGCACGCCGCGACCGCGGCGACGGTGATCCCGCAGGGTGGAGTGCCGTCCGGGGCCGGTGACGAGAACGCGGTGTCCGCGGTTCCACCGCTCGTCGTCGACGGCGAGGGTGACACAGCGCCGACGCTCGAGGTCCTGCGGACATCGGAGCGGGAGCCGGCGGGCGCGCGTGTCGAGGCGCGGGACGTCCTGCCGGTCATGACGGACGGGGCTCGGGGAGGCCGCGCCGCACCAGTCGCTCACGATGCCACCACGCCGGGGACCACCCCCGAGCCGAGTCCGCGACTCGATGTGTTCACCGCCCAGCAGCTACAGCGTGATCTCGCGAGTGCCCGGACCGAGCAGCAGACCGTGACCGTTCCGGCGACGGGCGGCCAGACCGCCGAGACGGTCACGCGCCACACCCGCATGGACGACGCTCTGGCACGCCTGCGCGTCCGCAGGTACGAGCGCGGCGTCGACCAACGTCCGAGCGCTTCCCAGCGGGCGACCGACCTCGGCGCGAGGGCTGCGTTCGTGGCCGCGACGGGTGAATCCGCGGCGACGTCCACCAACGCAATGGCAGCCGAGTCGATCGCTCGCGATCTCCAGGATCTTCCGGAACTCTCGGACGACTCGAGCCCCGAGGGCGAGGCGACCCCGATGAAGCCCACGGCGCCGGGGAGCCCGTCGGTGACCGCGGGCCCGACGACGACGGTCACGACCTCCGAGACGAACAGCAGCTCCGACGACCGTGTGACCGGACTCGGAGATCGGCAGCCCGTGGTCGAGGACGCCAGACCCGCCGAGGCCGCGCCGCGTGCGATGAACACTGCCGAGACCCTTCGCGTGCAGAGCGCCGACCTCGGAGCCCGACTGCGCGAGGCCGTGATCGAGACCATGACCCAGCAGGCACGATCGGAACTGCTGGCCAGTACCAGGAAC
>DATFKK010000027.1 GCA_035268685.1 Candidatus Krumholzibacteriia bacterium
GCTGCAACGCCACGCGCAACCTGGAGATCGACCACGTCGAACCCTTCGCGCTCGGTGGCTCGCACGAAGCCGAGAACCTCCGTGTCCTCTGCGCGGCGCACAACCGGCGGGCCGCCGAACGGGTCTTCGGGACGCGTCCGCGGTGGAAGTCGTGGAGGGATTGTTGTTGAGCCCCCTGTCGAGCGTCCGGTGTCGAGCAGTTGCTGCGGAATTCAGGGCGCGGAGAGTGCGCGCGCCCCGCGGCACGCGCACTCGCGCGGGTCGAGGCCGGTCCCGGTCGAGACATCACGAGCCCGGTAAGGCCTTGCGATCAATGAATCTGGAGTCCGGGGCCGTCGTCCGCCGGTGCCGCAAAGTCGACGTTTGACGACACACCGAACATTCCCTGCAACGCTTTCCGCGGCGAAAGTGTCGCACCATTGCAGCCGACGGAGCCGCGGGGCGACCGCACCGGAACCCCCGACACCACCGGTGACCGATCCGCCGAGGACATGACGTTGGACGAACGCCACCTGATCGAGAGCGCGCGCCGGGGCGAGCCGGCCGCCGAACGTGCGCTCTACGAGCAGCACGTCGGAAGGGTGTACCGCATGGCCCACCGCATGACGGGCGACGCAGCACTGGCCGAGGACGTGACGCAGGACACCTTCGTGCGGGCGTTCGGACGGCTGGATGAGTTCGAATTCCGGTCGCAGTTCTCGACCTGGTTGCATGCGATCACGACGAACGTCGCGCTGAACGTGTTGCGCACACACCGGCGCACCCGGGATCACGAGCAGCCGACCGAGGAGCTGGGTCGGCTCCCCGTCGCCACGCACGACGGCGACCGCGCGCTGCGGATCGCGTTGCACCGGGCGATCGACACCTTGAACGACGACATGCGCGCGACCTTCGTGCTGCACGACCTCGAGGGCTACACGCACACCGAGGTCGCCGAGATGCTCGGTGTGGAAGAGGGAACAAGCAAGGCGCGGTTGTCGCGCGCCCGCGCGAAGCTGCGCGCGGTGCTCGCCGACGAAGACACGCGCGCCTCACGTGCAGGACACGCAGGACGTGCGGGAGACGAACGATGACCACCGACGATCGTATCCGCGAACTCGCCCGCGACTACAACGCTCCACCCCGCGCACTCGACGCCGCCCGGCGCGAGGAGATCTGGAATCGCATCCAGCGGGAGCGCGGCGCCTCGTCGCCACGCACCGCCCACCGTATCCGTCCGCGGCACCGCAACCGTCTGCAAACGATTGCCGCGGTCGCAGCGGTCCTGTTGATCGGAATCCTGATCGGTCGCACGACGGTGGATCGGCCCGACGAACGCCAGGCAACCACCAGCGACCACGCGACGGCCAACGTCGACCGCGTGACGACCACCAACGACCACCCGGTGACCCCCGGCAACGGCCTGGGGACCCCCGGCGAACGCCTGTCGGCCGACGACACTCCGTCCCCCGACGCGACGCACCGCCTCGCCACGCGCGACTACCTGCTGCGCACCGAGACCCTGCTCACCGAGTTCCGGCTCGCCGCGGCGAGTCCGACGCCCGAATCAGCCCTGCCAGGGACCGGCCCCTGGGCTTCGAGCCTGCTGCTCGAGACGCGGCTGCTCATGGACAGCGCGATCGGGGAGAACCCGGACCTGCAGCGCCTGCTGCGAGACCTCGAACTGATCCTGGCCGAGATCGTCCAGCTGGCCGACGCCGCCGACGAGCGCGAACGCCAGGAGATCCGCCGGAGCCTCGAAGAGCGCGGCGTGCTGTTACGTCTGCGCCGAGCCGTACCCGCCAAGGCCGGAACCCGCGGCGCCTGAGCGCGCGGCACCGAAGGAGCCCACCATGAAGACCATCCTGTCCTGCCTGATCCTGGCCCTGCTGGCCGCGCCGACGCACGCGCAGCCCGAGGGCCTCGAGGTCACGGCCGAGGACCTCTACTACGAAGCCCGCGCCGAGCTGCGCGCCGGCGACTACGCCCAGGCCGCAACGGGATTCGCCGAGGTCGTCGAGCGCCATCCGGACGACGAGCTGGCCGGCCGCGCGCTCTACTGGCGTGCCTTCGCCCTGTCGCGTCAGGGAGACCGTCTGGCCTTGCTGGCCGCCAAGCGCGCGCTCGAGGAACAGTTCGAACGCTATCCCGACGCCGCGCGCGAGGGGGACAGTGCGGAACTCGCCGTCGAGATCCGCGGCGAGCTCGCCCAGCTCGGCGACGCCGACGCCGCCGCCGACATCGCTCGCCTGGCCGACGACATCCGCGGCGGATCGAGCGGCGCCACGCTCACCGAGGAAGGGGCGTTCGACGACGAGACCCGCCTGGCCGCCCTCAACGCCCTGCTGCAGATGGACCCGCAGCGCGCCATGCCGATCCTGCGGAAGGTCCTCACCGAGAAGCCCGAGGACTACTCGACCGAGTTCCGCGAACGCGCCGTGTTCCTGCTCAGCCAGAACGCCCCCGACCGCGACACCGTGCTCGACACCTTCATGCACGTCATCGAGAACGACCCCAGTGACGAAGTGCGCGAGCAGGCCGTGTTCTGGCTGAGCCAGACCAACGATCCGCGCGTGGTCGACATCCTCGAGGACATGGTCCGCGGCAACGACGAGGATCCCGGGATCCGCGACAAGGCGATCTTCGCGCTCAGCCAGATCGGCGGCGACGAGGCGAACGACGTCCTGCGCAACCTCGCACTGGACGAGGCCGCTCCCGCGGAACTGCGCGGCCAGGCCGTGTTCTGGATCAGCCAGAGCGGCGACCAGCGCGCGCCCGAGTTCCTCGTCCAGCTCTTCCGTTCGACCGATGACACCGAGCTGAAGGACAAGGCCCTGTTCTCGATCAGTCAGCTCGGCGGCGCCGAAGCCAGCGACTTCATGGTCTCGGTCGTGCGCGACGCGGGCGAGCCGGTCGAGGTCCGCAAGCAGGCGATGTTCTGGATGTCGCAACTCGGCGGGACCGTCGACGCCGACGCGATCCTGCAGCTCTACCGGGAGGTCGACGACGTCGACGTCCGCGAGCAGGCGGTCTTCGCGCTCAGCCAGCTCGGCACGCGCGACGCCACGGCCGCACTGATCGACATCGCCCGCGACACCGACGACCGCGAGCTGCGCGAGAAGGCCGTGTTCTGGCTCGGCCAGTCGAGCGATCCCGAGGCCCGCGACTTCCTGGCCGACCTGATCGGGGAGGACTTCTGATGCGCAGGCTCTGCATCCTCGCACTGTTCTTGATCTGCACCGGTGCCCAGGCCGCCACCCTGGCCGACGCCATCGCGACCGCCGACGACGGTTGGCTCCACCTGCAGTACGCGACACGCGAAGGCGTGCGCGGCAACGGTCACGATCTCACGATCGACGGCAGCGACAACTGGACGCGGAACCTGGACGACGGCCCCGCCTACGTGCAGCTCCGCGTCCGCGACGGCCGCGTGGTCGACGTCGACGTCACGGTCGGGGGCCGTGCGCCCCGCGTGCGCGACGGCGAGCTCGACCTCGGAACCGTCGACCCGATCGAGGCAGCCATCGCTCTCCTCGGCGTTGCCGAAGAAGCGACCACCGACGACGTCGAGGACGCGATCCTGGGCGCGGTGATCGCCGAGGGCTTCGACCAGCACGGTCGTCTGTTCGCAATCGCGCGCGACGGCGATCGCCCGCACGACCTGCGCCGCAGCGCCGTGTTCTGGCTCGGTCAGGCTGCCGGTGAACGCGCCACCGAACACCTGACCGCGATCGTCGACGACGACGACACCGAGCTGTCCGTGCGCGAGCACGCGATCTTCGCACTGAGCCAACGGCCGATCGACGAATGCCTCGAGCCGCTGCGCCGCGTGGCCACCACGAGCCGGCACCCGCAGCTACGCGAGAAGGCCTTCTTCTGGCTGGCCCAGCACGACGATCCGCGGGTGCTCGATCTGTTCGAGGACGTGCTGCTGTCGAAGAACTGAACCGCGACGACGGCCTCACGACGACGGCCGCGCGCAGAACCACCGGCCCCGGAGTCGTCGTCTGTCTGCGTCGCCCGACCGCCGCCGAACCTCAGCTGCGGTTCTCCGGCCAGAGATCTGCCTCGACCACGTGGCGGATCTCTTCTTCGAGCGGGTAGCGCGCACGCTCGGTGGTGCCCAGCCTCTGGATCCGCAGCGAGATCCCGAACGAGGCCTCGAAGAGGAAGGGCGACAGGTACAGCTGCCGCGCCACGCGGGGCCAGCTGCCGAGGAAGCGCCGCGCCTCGATCAACTCGTCGGTACACCAGCCCGTCTCCTCCTCGATCCGGGCCGCGATCTCACGATCGACCCAGTCGATCGTCGCGAAGGCCTTGCCGGTGCGACGGTCGATCTCCTCGGCGCTCACGCCGTGGAGTTCCACGGGGAAGGTGCAGCGGAAGGTCGGCGCGACGATGTCGTCGAGATGATCCTCGGCCAGGTCGCGGACGAAGGTGTCGGTGGGATACCGATCGGTCGGGCCGCGCTGGTCGAAGGCGGCGTAGATCTCCCACGGTCGGATCGCGAGCACCTGCGCCGCGGCTGCCCACGAGCCCTCCTCGATCCGCGCGTCGACGAGTGCTCGCCACGGGAAGGTGGTCTGCGCGGCGATCATCCAGGCCGCGTAGGCCGCGATCGGCTCGAGCTGACACACACGAACCGACTCGCAGTCGAGGAAGTGGTGTTCCTCGTAACCGTAGAAGTCGCCCGGCGTCCAGCCGCCGGTCGGCATGCCGGGCGCGACCGAGTCCCGGGCGGTCGGGGGCTCGGCGGGTTGGCGTGTCCGCTGCTCGGTGGCGTCGGGAGTGCGCCCGGTGCCGCGCTCGAGATCGCGCTCACGCTCGGGGCGGCGCTGCGGCACGGCTTCCGGCGACCGGGGCGGCTCGATCCGGCGCTCGGGCCGTTGCCGGCCCTGCTCGCGCCGCGATTCCTGCGCCGCCACCGGGACGGCGACGAGCAGGACGAGACACAGAACGAGGAACCGCTGGAACATGGGCCCGGCCCGGCGTGGGGAGAATCAGGCCCCAAGGTATCCGCCCCCGGACCCGCCCGGCAAGGGCCTGACCGCCAGGAATGATGACAACCCCGGCTCCCAGCGCTACAGTGCCGCCGGAGCGCCTCCCGCCACTGCAGTCTGCACCATCAAGCCGAGGACGGACCCTCGATGGCCACTGCCGCACGCCGCCAGAAGGCGGTATCGAACCAGGCTTCGCTCGACTTCAGCGTGACTCCCGAACCGGACGATCCCGTGGACACCCCGGAACCCGCCCAGGCCGGCGGCCCGCGCCGCAACGCGCGTTCGAACTCGAAGAAGAAGACGTCGGGACGCCGCACCAAGGCTCCGGTCACGCGCCAGCGCGCCACGGCCCAGTCCATGGCCGGCCAGCAGCGCGAGATCTCGGTCAGCGAGTTCTTCACCAAGAACCGCCACCTGCTCGGCTTCGACAGTCCGACCAAGGCCCTGCTCACCACGATCAAGGAAGCGGTCGACAACTCCCTGGACGCCTGCGAGGAAGCCGACATCCTGCCCGACCTCTACGTGGAGATCTCGCCGGCCTCGCGCCAGGAGAACCGCTACCGCGTGATCGTCGAGGACAACGGACCGGGCATCGTGGAGGCCCAGGTCCCGCGGATCTTCGGCAAACTGCTCTACGGTTCCAAGTTCCACCGCATGCGCCAGAGCCGCGGCCAGCAGGGTATCGGCATCAGCGCGGCCGGCATGTACGGCCAGCTCACCACGGGCAAGCCGGTGATCATCGAGAGCCGCATCGGGGAGAAACACCCGGCCCAGCACTTCGAGCTCGTGATCGACACGCTCAAGAACGAACCGCAGATCAAGCGCCAGCGTGAAGCGGACTGGGGTGAGAAGACACACGGAACGCGCGTCGAGATCGAACTCGAGGGCACGTACAAGGGCGGCCGTCATGGCGTCGACGCCTACCTGCGCCAGACTGCTCTCGCGAATCCACACGTTCGCCTGACCTACAAGGACCCGAAGGGCGAATCGACGCGTTACGAACGCGCGATCGACACGCTTCCCGAGGAAGCCCTCGAGATCAAGCCGCACCCCTACGGGGTCGAGGTCGGCATGCTGCTGCGCATGGCCAAGGAGACGAAGTCGCGCCAGCTCAAGGCCTTCTTCCAGACCGAGTTCAGCCGCGTCGGTCCGAAGGCGGCCACCGCGATCATCGAGCAGGCGGGCCTGTCGACCACGACCTCGCCCCGACGTGTGACCACCGACGCCGCCGAGCGGCTGATCACGGCGATCCGCAACACGAAGATTCCCGCTCCCCCCACCAACTGCCTGTCGCCGATCGGAGAGGACAGAATCCTGGCCAGTCTGCGCGAACAGATCGACGCGGACTTCTACACCGCCGTCACCCGCACCCCGAGCGTGTACCGCGGCAACCCCTTCCAGATCGAGGTCGGCCTGGCCTACGGCGGCGATCTTCCCCACGACGAACTGGCCACCGTGTACCGCTACGCCAACCGCGTTCCGCTGCAGTACCAGGCCGGCGCCTGCGCCACCACCAAGAGCGTGCTGCAGACCAACTGGCGCAGCTACCAACTGCAGCAGAGCCGCGGGGCCCTGCCCACGGCACCCTTGATCGTGATGGTGCACATCGCCAGCGTGTGGGTCCCCTTCACCAGCGAGTCGAAGGAAGCCGTCGCGGGCTACGACGAGATCGTCAAGGAGATGAAACTCGCCCTGCAGGACGCCGGACGCCGCCTCGCCCGCTTCATCCGCAAGGGCCAGCGCGAGCGCGACGCCGCGAAGAAGCGCAAGTACATCGAGAAGTACATCCCGCACATCGGCATCGCCCTGCAGGAAATCCTGGGCCTCACCGAAGAGCAGGAAGAAGAGATCGTCGTCACGCTCAGCGACACACTCGAACGCAGTCGGAAGATGTAGGCATGGCCAAGAAGAAGAGTACCGCCAAGAAGAAGACCACCGCGAAGAAGAGCCCTCCCCGCCGCAACCGGTCGACCGAGCCCGCTCCCGAGGTCGTGGCGAAGAAGATGCGCGCCGGCGGCGAAGCCGTCGTGCGCAGGATCCAGGGCGAAGCGACAGCCGTGCAGGGCAGGATCCTGGAGAGGATCGCCCCGTCTCTGAAGTTCCCGATCCGTAGCCTGAACAACGTGGTCTACAAGCCCGCCAAGGGCTACTTCGAGATCAAGGGACGCAAGAAGGAACGCACGCTCACCGTGGGTACGGTCAAGACCTTCGCCCAGACGCTGCGCATGATGGCCTTCAGCAAGGACCTGGTCGAATCCGATGACATCGCCACGAAGCGAGAGGCCTACTACGTCTCGAAGAACTGGGACGATGCCCGCTTCAACGATCAACCCGAGAGCGACACGGTCATGGAGGACGTCGAGGCCCTGTTCGGCGTGAACCGCGAACAGCTCGGCTTCATCCCCGAAGAGAAGGGCGGCGACGTCGCCGGGCAGTTGGTGGTGATCGACCAGGACCGCGAGACCGGTGAAGAACTGCGCATCGACTGCACGCGCTTCGGTAGCGGCGCCTACTCGATCCCGATCAGTGTCGAGGAACTGGCATTCGAGACCAATGCAGAGTTCATCCTGGCCATCGAGACGGCCGGCATGTTCCAACGCCTGGTCAAACACACCTACTGGCGCGACGCCAACTGCATCCTGATCTCGCTCGGCGGCGTACCCACGCGGGCGTGCCGGCGCTTCATCCGCCGACTGTCCGACGCCAAGAAGCTGCCGGTGTACGTGTTCGTCGACGGCGATCCCTACGGCTACTCGAACATCTACCGCACCCTGAAGGTCGGCAGCGGTAACGCCGCCCACATGAACGAGTTCTTCTGTGTTCCGAACGCGCGCTTCCTGGGCGTGACACCGCAGGACATCACCGACTTCGACCTGCCCACACACCCGCTGAAGGACGTCGACATCAAGCGAGCGAAGGACGCGATCAAGAACGACCCCTTCGTCCAGCACCACAAACCGTGGCAGCGGGCGCTGCAACAGCAGATCAAGATGGGTGTGCGCGTGGAGCAGCAGGCCCTGGCCAAGCACGGACTGAACTACGTGATCGACGAGTACCTGCCGCGGAAGATGGCGAACACCCGGGCCTTCCTGCCTTAGCGTGCCGCCGCCCAGCGGTACGTCGCCGCTCGGTGGCAGTCGCGGCCGCGACGGATCAGCCGGCGAAGCGGTGGGGGCTGCGCTGCGCGACCACCGCCGCCCCGATGGTCCCGGCGTGATCGCCCAGTGCAGCCGGCACGATCCGGATGCGCTCGGCGCCCTCACGCCGCAGGAAGTGCTCGCGCGCGGTCAGGGCGATCGGATTCACGAAGGACTCCGCCAGGCGCTCGACCACGCCGCCACCGAACACGATGACCTCGGGATCGAAAGCGTTCACCACGTCGGCGGTGAGCAGGCCGAGATAGTACTGCGCGGTGCGCACCACCTCGCCCATCACTTCGTCCTTCTCTTCGAGAGCCTTCTCGATCACGCTGCTGGTGAGCCCGTCCTTGTCCTTGTCGCGCATGACGTCGAGCACGATGCTCTGCCGGCCCTCGTCGATCTTCTCTCGCACCATGGCTTCCATGGCGGTCTTGCTGGAGTAGGCCTCCACACAGCCTTCGCGACCGCACGGACACAGACGACCCTGCGGTTTCACCACGATGTGGCCGAACTCACCCGCGGCGCCGCGGAAGCCGTCCACGGGCAGGCCGTTGACCACCAGACCACCCCCGACACCGGTGCCGACGAAGATCGCGGCGACGTGCAGCGCGCCACGGCCCGCTCCGTGGACGTGCTCGCCGACCACGCCGACGTTCACGTCGTTGTCCACGATCACCGGCAGGCCCAGGCGCTTCTCGAGATGCTCGCCCAGGGGGAAGTTCTCCCAGCCCAGGTTGGGCGCGCGCCGCACAACGCCGCTCGTCCGGTCCACCGCGCCGGGCGCGCCGATGCACACCGCTTCGGCCGGCCCCTCGTCCTCGGCTTCGTCGAGGACCTTACGGATCACGGCCTCGACGCGTTCGACGACGGCGTCGGGGCCCTGTTCGGGCCGGGTCTTCTTCTTCTCTTCGACCAGCACGTTTCCCTGGCGGACCGCTGCCGCCAGGATGCTGGTCCCCCCGAGATCGACTCCGATGAAGTATCCGTCGTCCGCCACGGGAAACCTCCTGAAGGGTGCAGCACGTTGGACGGCAGGGTGACGCATTCCGATGGCCCACGACAAGCCCGGACTCGGCGAGGACCGCTGGCTGATTCCGCGCAGGTCGATGTGTTAGAGTGATACTGAATTCGACTTTCGTCTTCTTTCGACTTCCGCGCCCACCGAAAGGCCGTCTCCATCATGCGCACCCCTGCCGTCGCCCTGTCCCTGCTCCTCGCGCTGGCCTCGCCCGCCACCGCCGACCTGATCATCACCGAGGTCTACTACGACCACGTCGGCACGGACGCCGACTTCGAGTGGGTGGAGATCTTCAACACCGGCCCCGGACCGGTGGACCTGACCGGCTACACGCTCGGCAACGGCGGTACGAGCTACGGCTACTCGACAGCGCCGCTGCAGGGGACGATCGCCTCGTGCGAGACCTTCGTGATCGGATCGGCGTCCACGGCCGACAACGGCGCGCCGGTGATCGACCTGGTCTTCGATTTCGATCCGGACTTCCAGAATTCCGGCTCCACCGCCGACGGCGTGGCGCTCTTCGGTCCCGGTGCCGACCCCGGGACCGACTGCCCGATCGACGCCGTGATCTACGGCGCCTCCGGCTCCAACGCCAACGGCCTGCGCGACCAGAGCTGCGGTCTGGGCGACGTGGACGTGGGCGATACCGGATCCGGCGCGAGCATCGAGCGCACGAGCCTCGCCGGCGACTGGGTGATCCAGGCGAGCCCCGATCCGAACGCCATCTCCTTCACCATCAGCTGCGACCCGGTCGATGCCACCGCCGAGAGCTGGGGCACCCTCAAGGCCGACTACCGCGACTGATCCGCGCCTCGCGCCGGCGGCGGGGCCACCTGCGCACGGTGGCCCCGCCGTTCCTGGCTTAGACTGTCCGGACCCCGAAACCGCGGACCGGACCATGACCGAAGAGCACGACACCCCGACCGACGACCGGCACCTGCCGCAGCTCACGCTGCGCCGCACCGAGTTCGGCGACTACGACGACATCCACGAGATCATGCACCGCGTGTACCCGCACATGGGACCGTGGGAGCGCGAGGTCTTCGCGCGGCAGCTCGAGGTTTTTCCCGAGGGGCAGCTCTGCATCGAGACCGAGGGCAAGGTCGTCGCCGCGGCGATCAGCATGATCGTCGACTACGACCGCTACGGGCACAAGCACACCTACTGGCAGATCATCGGCGACGGCGCCCTGCGCAACCACGACCCCGACGGCGACACGCTCTACGGTGTCGACGTATTCGTCCATCCCGACTACCGCGAGCTCCGCCTGGCCCGTCGCCTGTACGATGCGCGCAAGGAACTGTGCGTGAACCTCAACCTCAAGCAGATCGTCCTGGGCGGGCGCATTCCCGGCTACCGCGCCCTCGCCCACGAGATGACGCCGCAGCAGTACATCGAAGAGGTCCGTCACGGCGAACGCATGGACCCCGTGCTGACCTTCCAGCTGAACAACGAGTTCCAGGTGGCGCGCGTGGTGCGCAACTACCTGCCCGAGGACCGCGAGTCCGGCTCGACGGCCGTGGTGCTGACCTGGCCGAACATCTGGTACGAGGACGAGGACATCCTCGTCGGCGGCCGCCGCAAGAGCGTGCGCGTGGGCGTGCTGCAGTGGCAGATGCGCCGGGTGAAGAACGTGGACGACCTCATGGAGCAGGCCGAGTACTTCGTCGACGCCGTCGCCGGCTACAACGCCGACTTCGTCCTGTTCCCCGAGTTCTTCAGCGCGCCCCTCATGGCCGGCCACGGCGACCAGAGCCCGGCCGAGGCCATACGATCGCTCGCCGACTACTCGGCCGCCGTCCGCGACCGCTTGCTCGACCTGGCCCTGGGCTACAACGTCAACGTGATCTGCGGCTCGATGCCACTGATCGACGACGAGGGCGGCCTGCGCAACGCGTCGTTCCTGTGCCGTCGCGACGGCACGTGGGACGCCCAGTACAAGCTGCACATCACCCCCGACGAGGTGCACTACTGGGGCCTGCAGGGCGGCAGTCGATTGCTGTGCTTCGACACCGACGCCGGCAAGATCGGCATCCTGGTGTGCTACGACGTCGAGTTCCCCGAGCTGCCTCGACTGCTCGCCGAACAGGGCATGGAGATCCTCTTCGTGCCCTACTGGACCGACACCAAGAACGCCTACCTCCGGGTGCGCCGCTGCGCGCAGGCCCGCGCGATCGAGAACGAGTGCTACGTGGTGATCAGCGGCAGCGTGGGCAACCTGCCGCAGGTCGAGAACATGGACATCCAGTACTCGCAGTCCGCGGTGTTCTCGCCCAGCGACTTCGCCTTCGCCCACGACGCGATCGTGGCCGAGGCCACGCCGAACACCGAGATGCCGCTGATCGTCGACCTGGACCTCGACAAGCTGCGGCAACTGCGCGTGCGCGGCTCGGTGCGCAACCTCGCCGACCGGCGCCGGGATCTGTACCGGGTGCGGTGGGTCGGTCCCGACGGCCTCGAACGCGGCGGCGGCGAGAGCGAGCGATCCGATGACCCGGGGCAGTCCGGTTAGACGGAACGGCTCAGGACCAGCACCGTGATGTCGTCGAACTGCCCCTCGATCGAGCGAGCGCGCGCCCTGCGGCGGATCGCCGCCACGGCTTCCCCGGCGTCGTCGCCCGAGCGCACGAGGTCGTCGAGTTCGCTCTCCTGCAGCAAGGTGCCGCCCGCGTCGTCGGCGTCGAAGATCCCGTCGGTGACGACCGCCAGGCGGTCGCCGGGTCCCAGGTAGGCACGACCGGCCTGATAGGTCACGGCCGGCAGTAGACCGACCGGCAGGCCAGCGCCCTCGAGTTCCATGCGGCTGCCATCGCGCCGCAGCAGCACCGGGGGCTGGTTTCCGGCGTTCACGTAGTGAAGGATGCCACTCCTCGGGTCGAGGACGGCGAAGACCATGGCGGCGAAGTGCACCGTCTCGGTCTCCTCGACCAGAGCGGCCGACAGGCGCTGGGCGAGTTCGTCGAGGTGCATGCCCGTGCGGGCGAGGGCCCGCGTGCGCGCGAGGACCCCGCTCATCAGCACCGCCGCCGCCGTTCCCTTGCCCGAGACGTCGGTCACCGCGAAGAACACGCGGTCGTCGCCGAGCCGCAGGACGTCGTAGGCGTCGCCGCCCACGCTGCGCGCCGGTTCGTGGTAGACGCCCATCGAGTAACCGTCGATCTCAGGGAGCTCGTTCGGCAGCATGCGTTGCTGGATCTGCCGCGCGAGCGCGAGGTCCGACTCGACCTGCCGCTTCTCGAGCAGTTCCAACCCCATGGTCACGTCGTGCGCGAGGTAGACCGCGACGACCACCACCACGATCAGCGCCGCGAGCAGGATCGACACGGCATCGAGGCTTCCCTCGGGCAGCCGCACGGCAAGCAGTGCGAGCAGGGTGCCGGTGACGAAACCGCCGCCGAACAGACTCCAGCGCAGGAAACGCTTGCGGCCCGGTGAGATCCACTCGATCACACCCTGCCGCGAGAACACCACGCGCAGGGCGTCGCGGATCGTGGGCGCACCGACGATCGGTGTGCGGGTCTCGGGTCGGGTCGTCGGATCAGGCTTCACGCAACCACCGCAGGACTTCGCGTAGACTCGGCTCCTTGCCGGTCATCAACATGCTGGTGCCGAACACCCTACCCGCGGCCCAGCGGAAGAACCAGGCTCCGGCGGCCAGCAACACCAGCGAAGCCACGACCTCGAGGAGGTGCGGATCACCGCGCATCAGGCGAACCGGCATCGCCGCCGGGCTCGTCCCCGGCGCGATCGAAAGCGCACGCATCCACGGAGCATCGGGGCTGTCGAGACCCGCGAACGCCGCGCCCATCAGTAGAAAGGGTAGGAACATCAACGAGCTCCGGCTGCTGCTGTTCGGATCGTCGATCGTGGCGGCGACCAGCGCGAAGAGCGTGAACCAGAAGGCGAAGCCGCCGAGGGCGAACAGGGCCAGTCCGAACACGTCGGCAGGATGCGCCCCGCCGGGCAGCGCGGCCGGCCGGTCCAGGAACAACACCGCCACGGCCTGCCACGCCACGTAACCCGCGACCGCGCTGAGCAGATTGACGAAGACGGCACCCGTCAGGCCCAGGATCTTGCCGTCGATCCACTCCTGCGGCGTGAGCGCCGAGAGCATCGACTCGGTGGTGCGTTGCGTCTTCTCGGCCGTGATCGCCACGAA
>DATFKK010000028.1 GCA_035268685.1 Candidatus Krumholzibacteriia bacterium
GGTGGTGGAGAACGTCCGGACCACGCTGTTCCAGGTGGTGTCGATCGTCACGACCACGGGCTTCGGAACCGCCGACTACGAGCTCTGGAGCAGCATGTCGCAGTTCGTGCTGCTGGCACTCATGTTCATCGGCGGGTGTGCCGGCAGCACCGGGGGCGGCATGAAGAACGTCCGCCTCCTGCTGCTCACACGCCACGCCGTGAACGAGTTGCGCAAGCTCCTGCACCCGCGCGGAGTGTACGTGATCCGTTTCAATCATCGGGCGGTCCCGGGGGACGTGGTCACGAACATCCTGGGTTTCTTCCTGCTGCTGATGATCGTCACTGTCGCCGCGACCTTCGCCATGACCCTGCTCGGGCTCGACCTGCTGTCGGCCTTCGGGAGTGTGGCGGCGACGCTCAACAACATCGGTCCGGGGATCGGCTCGGTCGGGCCCACCGACGACTTCGGGCACCTTCCCGACGTGGGGAAGTGGTTGCTGGTCTTCCTCATGTTGTTGGGCCGCCTCGAGCTGTATACCGTGTTGGTGTTGCTCGTGCCCGATTTCTGGCGCCGCACCTGAGGCTCGTCCCGTCGAGGAGATCATGAACCTGCGCATCGCCCTGGCCCAATGCGACGCCACGCTCGGCGACCTGGCCGCCAACCACCAGGCTCACCTGCGCTGGATCGAGCGCGCGCGCCGCGAGCAGGCGGACCTGTTGGTCTTTCCCGAACTGTCGCTGACCGGCTATCTCCTGCAGGACCTGGTGCACGAGGTCGCCCGTCCTCGTGACGACGCGCTCTTCGCCGAGCTCGCCCGCCACGCCGGATCCATGAGCGTGGTCGTCGGCGGGATCGAGGAAGGCGACGATCACGCCCAGTACATCGCCTCGTTCCTGCTCGAGGGCGACGGCGTGAAGCACGTGCACCGGAAGGTCTACCTGGCCTCGTACGGCGTGTTCGACGAGGCGCGCTACGTCGGGGCCGGGCGTCATGTGCGCTGCGCCGACACGCGCTTCGGGCGGGTGGGGATGGTCGTGTGCGAGGACGCCTGGCACCCATCGCTCGTGGGCATCACGCTGCTCCAGGGTGCCGACCTGCTGACGATCCAGGTGGCGAGTCCCGTACGGGACCTGCGCCGCGGGGAACTGCCTCGCAACGCCGAGATCTGGCTGGACACACTGCGGACCTACGCCCGCCTCTACGGAACGTACATCCTGTTCTGCAATCGTGTGGGGAGCGAGGACGGTTTGGTGTTCTGGGGGCACAGCTGTGTCCTGGGGCCCGACGGCGAGACGGTGGCCGAGGCGCCCCTCTACGACGAGTCGCTGGTCGTGGCCGACCTCGACTTCGAGCAGGTACGTGAAGCACGACTGAGCAACCCCGTTCTGCGCGACGAGAAGATCGACCTCACCGTACGCGAGCTGCAGCGGGTGCTCGCCGATCCGGAAAGGCGCGCATGAGCGAAGCCGAATTGTTCGAGGTCCTGACCCTGCAGGAGGACGCCGTTCTCGACGTGATCGACCGCGGCCTGTTCCGTGAAGTCGATCGCACGGGCTTCGAGCGCGTCGTGCTCGGGCTGAGCGGGGGACTGGACAGTGCCCTGACCGCCTACCTGGCCGTGCGGGCCTTCGGGGTCGACAAGGTGATCGCCCTGGCGATGCCGTACCGGACCAGCAACCCCGACAGCCTCGCCCACGCCGAACTGGTGGCCGGTGAGCTGGGCGTCGAACTGCGGACCATCGACATCAGCGAGCAGATCGACGCCTACTTCGCGCGCTTCCCCGAAGCCGGTGAGAATCGCCGCGGCAACAAGATGGCGCGCGAGCGCATGACGATCCTCTACGACGTCAGCGCGGCCGAGCACGCCATGGTTCTGGGCACGAGCAACAAGACCGAGATCCTCCTGGGCTACAGCACGCTGTACGGCGACAGCGCGTCGGCGGTGAACCCGATCGGTGATCTGTACAAGACGCAGGTCCGGCAGCTGGCGCGGTATCTCGGCGTGCCGCAGGTCGTCATCGACAAGCCGCCCAGCGCCGACCTGTGGCAGGGTCAGACCGACGAGGACGAGCTCGGCTTCACCTACGAGCGTGTCGACACACTGCTGGCCCACATGGTCGACCGCCGCTATCGGCCGGTGCACCTGCGGGAGCTGGGTTTCGACGACCTGTTCATCGGACGCGTGCGCTCGCTCGTGCGCACGAACCAGTACAAGCGCAAGCTGCCCGTGATCATCAAGCTCAGCGGTCGGACCGTCGACAAGGACTTCCTCTACCCACGGGACTGGACGGGATGAGCGCGCTGTCGCTGGTCGCCACGCCGATCGGGAATCTCTCCGACGTGAGCGATCGCGCGCGCGCGGTGCTCGCGGCCGCCGACGTGATCTACGCCGAGGACACACGGCACAGCGGCCGCCTCCTGAAGCACCTCGGCGTCGACGCGCGACTGCGGAGCTGCCACGACCACAACGAACGGCAGCGCGCGGTCGAGATCGTCGACGATCTGCGTGCGGGGCGCTCGGTGGCGCTCGTCAGCGACGCCGGCACCCCGGGTATCGCCGACCCCGGCCACGTCGTGGCGCGCAGTGTCATCGACGCCGGGTTCGACGTGACGATGATCCCCGGTCCCAGTGCGGTGGTCATGGCCGTGGTCCTCAGCGGCTTCGCGACCGATCGCTTCGTCTTCGACGGATGGCTGCCGCGGCGCTCCGGTGGGCTACGCCGGCGGATCGAGGAACTGGCGGCCGAACCGCGCACCGTGGTGGTGCTCGAGTCCAATCACCGACTGCCGAAGTCGCTGCCGGTGTTCGCCGAGGTGGTCGGCGACCGGCGACTGGCCGTGTGCCGCGAGCTGACCAAGCGCCACGAAGAGGTCCGTCGGGGTACGGCACACGAACTCCTGGAGCGCTATGGGACCCGCGTGAAGGGTGAGATCGTTCTCGTCATGGAAGGGGCCGCCGCGTGAACACTCCTGTGGTCGAGCGGACGGTGCGGGCCTGGGTGTCGCCTCTGGTGGCGGCCCTGGACGCCATGGGTCTGAATCCGAATGCCCTGACCGTGCTCGGCGTCCTGCTGAACATCGGGGCGGCGGCCGTGGTCGCAACGGGTCACCACGTGTGGGGGGCGGCGGCGTTCCTGTTCGCCAGCGGCTTCGACATGCTCGACGGCAGCTTGGCCCGCCGCCGGGGCATCGCGAGCCGTCTGGGCGCTTTCCTCGACTCGACCTTCGACCGGGTGAGCGAGACCGCGCTCTTCCTGGCGTTGCTCGTGGACCACGCGGCACGACCCTACGGGCCCGATTGGATGCCGGCCGCGATCCTGGTGGCCCTGGCCGGCTCGCTCACGACCAGTTACGCCCGCGCGCGGGCCGAGAGCCTGGACCAGGACTGCAAGGTGGGCTGGGTCGAGCGTCCCGAGCGCGTGGTGCTGATCGTGATCGGCCTGGTGGCCGGCCGCGCGGTGCTCGGCTTCGTAGTCTTCGCGCTGGCCGTGCTCACGTGGTTCACGGTGCTGCAGAGGATCGTCCACGTGTGGAGGCACATCGACCGGGAGCCCCCGGCGTGACGGCCGGTCTGTTCGTGACCCTGGAGGGTGTGGAGGGCGCGGGAAAATCCACGCTGGCCGATGCCCTCGAGGAGCGTCTGCGTGCGATCGGACACACCGTGGTCCGCCTCCGCGAGCCGGGGGGGACGTCGCTCGGGGAGGCCGTGCGGTCCGTGGTGCTCGACCCCGCCCACGGCGACGTGTGTCCCTGGGCCGAACTGTTCCTCATGCTCGCGGCCCGCGCCCAGGTCGTCCACGAGCGGATCGAGCCCGATCTCGCCGCCGGCCGCACGGTGATCTGCGACCGCTTCATCGATGCCTCGACTGCTTATCAGGGTGCCGGCCGCGGCCTGGGAATCGAGCGCGTGCAGGAACTCAACCGGCTGGCCACCCGCGGGAGATCTCCCGACCTGACCCTCCTCCTGGATCTGGATCCGGCAGCCGGGCGAAGGAGACAGCACGACCGACCCGATCGCATGGAGCAGGCGGATCTGCAGTTCCACCGTGCGGTGCGCGACGGCTACCGGAGCATCGCCTCGGCGGAACCCCGGCGCTTCGTGGTGCTCGACGCCGCCCTCCCGGCGTCCGACGTCGCGAGGAGCGCCTGGGAAGCACTGACCGCGCGCTTCCCCGATCGGATCGGTCACGTCACGGACCGGTGAACCCGCGGAACTTCGGGGATCGACGGGCGTACCGACCGTGGCAAGCGTATTGCTGATCGGCCTCCATCCCGCTTATCGTGAGTGGGTGGATCGACGAACCGCCGTTCTCCCCTGCGGCGTCGGGCTTTCTCCCGAGAAATCGAAGGACGTACGCATGTCCCGGATCGCACTGAACGTAGCCCTCGCTGCCCTTCTGGTGTTCGTCGGTGTCGATGATGCCACGGCCCAGTCCCGTGAGGAGGCCCGCGACCGACGTGCGCGGAGTCGTGCGCACATCGAGAGTCTCGAGCTCTTCGGCAAGGTCTACGAGCGCCTGGTGCGCAACTACGTCGACGAACTCGACCCGGAGGACCTCATCGAGCGCGCCGTCGAGGCCATGCTCGAAGACCTCGATCCCCACAGCCAGCTGTTGACCGAGGAGGTCTACGACGACCTCATGACCAGCACGCAGGGTGAGTTCGGCGGCCTGGGAATCCAGATCGTCGTGCGCGACGGCTATCCGACCGTGGTCTCGCCGATCGACGACACGCCGGCTTTCCGCCTGGGCATCCGCGGTGGGGACCAGATCGTCGAGATCGAGGGCGAGAGCACCAAGGGCTGGAAGAGCAGCGATGCCGTCAAGGTGCTTCGCGGCCCGAAGGGTTCGCAGGTCACCATCGGGATCAAGCGACCGGGACGCGAGAAGATCCTTCCCTTCACGATCACCCGCGACATCATCAAGGTCGAGAGCGTGCCCTATGCCTTCATGCTCGAGGAGGACGCGGGCGTGGGCTACGTGCGGATCTCGAACTTCTCCCGGAGCACGCGCGACGAGCTCCAGGACAAGATCGACGATCTCGACGACCAGGGTATGCGCTCGCTGGTGATCGATCTGCGCACGAATCCGGGAGGCCTGCTGCAGGCCGCCAAGGACGTCAGCGAGATGTTCCTGGAGAAGGGTGACCTGATCGTCTACACGAAGGGGCGCCTGGCGCAGCAGAACATGAGCTACTACTCGACCTCGAACCGTGGACGGGTCTGGAAGGACCAGCCGCTGGTCGTGCTGGTGAACGGCAGTAGCGCGAGTGCCAGCGAGATCCTGGCCGGAGCGATCCAGGACCATGACGTGGGGATCGTCGTCGGCCAGAACACCTTCGGGAAGGGCTCGGTGCAGACCGTCTTCGAGCTCGGCCCCACCGAGGCCCTGAAGTTGACCACGGCCAAGTACTACACCCCGAGTGGCCGCTCGATCCACCGCGATCGCAACCGCGACGGCGAGCTGATCGAGGAAGAGGGAATCGACCTCACCGAGACCGACGAGTCCG
>DATFKK010000029.1 GCA_035268685.1 Candidatus Krumholzibacteriia bacterium
CGGTCACCGCGAAGTCCGTCGACGCCCCCAGATCGTCGTGGCAGGTCTCGCAGCTCCCGCTGGCGAAGGGGGCGTGCTGGTTCGTGCGCAGCAGGCCCTCGCGCCCCGAAGCGTGCGGATCGTGGCAGGTGCTGCAGTCCGCGTCCGCGATGGCCCGGGTCTGGTGCGAGGCGAAGAAGGTGTCGTCGGTCACGTGACACTCGAGGCACGTGGAGTTCACGTCCCGCCGCAGGAGCCCGGCCTGATCGGACCCGTGGACGTCGTGGCACGTCGAGCAGTCACCGTCGGCGATCGGCGCGTGCACGACCTGCGCGTTCTTCCAGCCCGAGACCTGCGAGTGACAGAACGCGCACTCGTCGAGAGGCTCGCCGCGGAGGAGCGAACGGTAGCCCGAGGCGTGCGGCTCGTGGCAGCTCACGCAGTCGCCACGAGCGACCGGGGCGTGGGAGACCTCGAAGTCCGCGGCGTCCTCGTAGTCGGCGTGGCACTCGACGCACAACGAGGACTCCTCGGTCTGCAACAGATCGGCGTGGTTCGACGCGTGCGGATTGTGGCACGCCGAACACTCGCCCATGTCGTACACCGCGTGGACCACGGGTTGCTCGAGTTCGGCCTCGGCCTCGGCGTGGCAGACGTAGCAGATGGCTGGCTCGTCGACCTCGACCACGCTCGCCACCGACGATCCGCCGACGAGCAACAACAGTCCAGCGACCAGGACACCGACCCTCATCACTCGCCCTCCCCCGCGCTCTCGGCCTCCACGTGGCAGGCCGCGCACGAACGGTCCTCGAAGGGTCCGTGCTGGACCTGCAGCATCAATCCTTCCAGGGGCGCCCCGTGGGCGTCGTGGCACTTGCGGCAGTCGATCTGCGATCCCTCCAGACCCAGGTGCAGGCGACGGAAGTCGTCGCCCTCGCCGTCGTGGCAGTCGAGGCACTGCCCCGGCACCGACGACGCGAGCAGCGTCTCGAGTTCGCTCTCGTGGGCCTCGTGGCAGTCCAGGCATCCCCCCTCGGCGGCCGGCATGTGCGCCGCCGGGGCCTCGATCTTCTCACCGATGTCGGCGTGGCAGCTCACACAGAGACGCCCCGGAGGCTCGGGCAGCAGGCCGTCGAGCTTACCGGCGTGCGACAGGTGACAGGCCGTACACTCGCCCTCGGCCACGGGATGGTGCGTGCTCACGGCGTCGTCCATCTGGCCGGCCACGTGGCAGCCACCGCAGAGGTTCGGCTGCGAGTCCACCAACAGTCCATCGAACTTCGTGGCGTGCGGATCGTGGCACAGCGAGCACTCGCCGTCGTCGAAGGGCATGTGCCGCACGGGGAGGACATCCTCGCCGGCCTCGAGCTGCGAGTGGCACTCCTTGCACCCTTCGTCGGGCGATGTACTCAAGAGCGCCGGCCGCGACGACGCGTGGGGGCTGTGGCACTCGGTGCAGTCGCCCGCCTTGACCGGCATGTGCGAGCTGCGCAGCCGCAACCAGTCCTCGACCTCGACGTGGCAGTTGCTGCAGAGGTCCAGACCGTTGGTCACGGTGAGCGACGGATGATCGGCGGCGTGCGCCTCGTGGCAGTCGAGGCACTCCCCGCCCGAGAACGCCATGTGCACGTTCTCGGCCTCCATCTCGGCGGCCTGGTCGGTGTGGCAGTCCAGGCAGAGGTCGTTGCCCTCCGCGCGCACGAGGTGCGAACCGACGTCGCCGTGCGCCGTGTGACACAGCACGCAGTCCTGCACGAAAGGCCGGTGGACCGAGACCTTGGCCACCACCGACGACGGACCGTCGTGGCAATCGGTGCACAAGTCGATGGCCGGACGCGCCAGCAGGTGTCCACGGTCGGCACCGTGCGCATCGTGGCAGTCGGTGCACTCGCCCGCGGTCACGGCCATGTGCGGATCGTCGAGATCTGCGTCGCCGGGATCGTGACACATCATGCACAGCTCGTTGGCCCCGGCGGCCAGCGCGTAGTCTTCGCCCTCCCCGGCGGGCAGATGACAGGTCTCGCAGTCGTTGTCCATCACCGGCATGTGGATCGACTGCGTGAACAGACCCTCGACGTCGCTGGAATGCGGGTCGTGGCACAGACCGCAGTCCTGACCCTCGACGGGGTAACCCGCGTGGGTGTCGGCCAGCTCCGCGCCGGTCTCGTGGCAGTTCGCGCAGAGCGTCTCCGGCGCCGAGGCCAGCAGGGCCTCGTGCTCGCCGCCGTGGGTGACATGACAGGAACTGCAACCGTCCTCGAGGGGGGCATGGACGTGCTCGCGCTCGAAGGCCGAACCGTCGTGGCAGCTGAAACACGCCTGCTCGGGACTCTCACGCAGCAGGCCTGCGTGATCGCTCGCGTGGGGGTCGTGGCAGGACAGGCAGTCGCCACCGGCGACCGGATCGTGCACCACCGGACTCGTCAGGCCGAGCGACTCCTCGTCGTGGCAGTCCGCACACAGTGCCGCGCCGCTGGCCTTCAGCCTGAGTGCCCCGACCATGCCGTGGGGCTTGTGGCACGCGGCGCAGTCCTCGTCCTCGAAGGGTGCATGCAGATGCCGCGCCTCCGTCGCCTCCATCTCGTGGCAGGAGGTGCAGTCCCCGCCGTCGGAGAACCGACGCCCGCGCTCGAACTGCGCGCCGGTGTCCCGGACCGGGACGATCAACGTCACCATCACGACGAGGAACACGAGCGCGTCGCGCCGGTTCCTGCGTCTCCCGCTCTCGCGCGTCATCGATCCACTCCTGCCGTCACGCTGGACACGGGGATGCTCGGCTCGATCAGGACTCGGCCGAGAAGTACTCGCGGATCCGATCGTCGTGCCGCACGATCTCGGACCGTTCCTTCAGCAATCGGAGCTGCTCGTCGAGCCGTTCCTGGAACTGCTTCTGGAACATCGCCTCGCGGATCTGCATCTCGACCTGCTCGAGGGGCAGGACCTCACCCCCGCGGCGACCGTCGAGACGAACGATCATGTAGCGCTCGTTGAAGGGAAGGACACCGGACGTGTCGCCGACCTCCATGTCGCCCACCGCCTCCACGATGTCCGGCGAGAACATCTCGATCGGAGCCCACTTCGCGGTGTCGCTGCCGTGGCCGCCGCCCTGCAGCTCCTCCTTCAGGTACTCGAAGTCCGCACCGTCGAGCAGTCGCCGGTAGGCCTCGTCGGCCTCGTCCTTCGAACCGAGCAGGAGGAAGGACACCTTGACCTCGGTGGAACCCCGGAAACGATCCTGGTTCTCCTCGTAGAACTCTTCGAACTCGTCGCGGCGGAACCGGATCTTCGACACGACGGTCTCGTCGAGGTAGTGGTTGATGAGGGCCTGTTCCATCTCCGCGTCGTAGGCCTCGATCACCTTCGGGTGTTCGAAGTAGCCCTCGCGCTCGGCGTGCGTGCGCAGCAGCAGGCGCTCGATCTGGCGCTCCAGCGACTGTTCGAGGATGGGCTCGAAGCCCCGGTCGCCCATCTCCAGGGCGATGCGTCCGGTTGCGTCGCGGAGTTCACCCTCGGTCATCAGGTGCTCGTCGTCGATCACCAGTGCCGGATCCTCGGAGCCGGTGCGGAACTCGCCCCGGAAGACCAGGTCGCCGTCCTCCCGCATGCGCTCCAGTGCGTTCTCGTGGATCTCGACGGGTGTCTCGGCCCGCAGCTCCGCCACGAAGTGGTCCCAGGCCTCTTCTTGTATGTCCGAGAGGATTGCTCCGCGGATGAACTCGCGGTAGGTCTCCAGTTCGCCCCAGTCCGGATCGGCGCGTTGCTCCACACGGACCACTGCCCAGGCCTGCCGGTAACGGAAGGGCTCGGAGAGTTCACCCACGTCGAGTCCACGCGCGGCGTCGCGCAGGGTGTTCTCCACGTCGGCCCAGTGGACGAAATTGTGCAGGCCGCCCTTCACGGCCTTCGGGTCGAGCGAGCGTTCGCGCCCGAGGGCGTCCATGTCGGCACCGGCCCCGATCGCCACCCGGGCCGCAACGATCTCCTCGCGGGTGCGCAGCGAGATCTGTCGCAGCTGGATCCGGTGGTACATGTCGGCGAAGAACTCCTTGATCTGCTCCTCGCTCACCTCACTCGGTTGCTCGTAGCGGTCGCGCACGAATTCACGGACGGCCACGCGGGTCGCGGCCTCCTCGACCGATTCGACCAGCAGCGGTTCTTCGTGCAGTTGCATGGCGACGGACTCCTGCACGATCAGGGCGTCGTTGACCGCCTTGTCGAGCAACCGCACCAGGAGCTCTTCGCCGGCCATGCTCATGTCGTTGCGTCCGTGCGACTTCATGATCATGGCGTCGATCCGGTCACTGCGGATCTCTTCGCCGTTGACCTCGATCAACACCGCGGAGTCGTCGGCCGGATCGGCGGCGAGCGTGGGCGAGGCGATGACGACCACCACGGCCATCAGCAACGCGCTTCGCATCCACCGGGTCGGGAACATCACTGGTCTCCTTCTCGTTGCATCCACTCGACGACGTCTTCCATGCAGGAGCGGGCGAGTCGCCACATCGAATACTCGCGCCCCGTCCCGAAGAGACCTTCGCCATCGGCGCCGTCACGCTCGACCTCGACCGCGGCGCGCAGTCGCGACCGGCGCGCGTCGATCAGACGCAGCCCGAAGTTCAGGGATGGGGTCGCGGCTTCCTGGCCGCTGGGGGAAACGGCGAAGGTCTCGAGATCCCCGGTCACGATCCAGCACACGCCGAGGCGGTCCCGGAGGATCTCGCGCACTTCGCTGGACACGCCACCTCGGGCCAACCGCTGCTCGTCGAGGAGGATCTCCCGGACGAACCCGGGTTCGACGACCTGCCAGCCGTGCTCGACCAGCTCGGCCATGAGCAGATTGCGGAGGATCTCGGCCGCATATCGCTGGTTCGAATAGTCATCCAGCGGCACCAGGGCGACAAGACCGCAGGTGTGATATGCCTCACGCTCGGAGCCCGACGGGCGCATGGCGGCGATCAGATCGGCAGTGAGCGGGTCGAGGACGTCGCGCATCACGCTTTCGACATTCGACGCGCGGCCACTCGCGAACCACGACTCGGTCTCCTGGACCGACAGACCACGGCTGGTCGCCGTGATCAGCTCGAGCGATTCGAGATCGAGGACCCGCGCCGAGACGTGCACCTCGAACGACAGCTCCGGACGGTAGATGTCCAGCGAGCCGAGAACTGCGTAGCGGGCACCGGTCTCCTCGCGCAGGAGGATGGCATCGTCGCGCCCGATCTCGCCGAGCGCGCGGATCCGATGGCGGCGGAGGACCGGACGCACCTCGTCGTGCCGCACCACGTCGAGGCCGTGGGCCTTCAGACGCGCGTAGACGGCCGGGAGCACGATCTCGAAGGCCTCGTGCTTGCCGGTGAGGTTCGCGAAGGGCAGCACGACGACGCGCTCGCCGGCCGCCCGGGCGGGCGCCGCCGGCAGCAGCAAGGAGGCGAGGAGTGCGAGGACGAGACGACGCATGACTCAGTCGACCAGGTCCTCGATCGCCTCACGGGCAACCGTTCGACTGACCTGGCTCATCGTGTCGCCCCCGGTCCCGAACAGTGAGGCCCAGAATCCCCGCCCGGTCTCGGTGCGGATCGTCGACC
>DATFKK010000030.1 GCA_035268685.1 Candidatus Krumholzibacteriia bacterium
GACCTCGGTCCAGAAGCGCTGGCCGAAACCCAGGGCGTCGAACCAGAGCATCTCGCCCCAGAACGACATGAGCGCGTAGAAGGCGACGGTGGCCACGGCCAGTGCACCGCCCCCGACCACGAGGCCGCGCGCACCGCGACCCAGACCGCGCGTGACGAGCCAGACCGACGTGACGATCAGCAGCAACAACAGTCCGATGTACATGGTTCTCGTCCTCGGGTAGGGGCATCGCAGCCTCGACCGCTGCAGCTCCCCCAGGCTAGGAGCGCCAGGACCCTCGAATCATCGGGCGGCCCACCAGGGACGGGTCGTGAGAAGTCCGGGCGTCCGAAGTCCTCCGGAGCTGCGATCGTCCAGCGGTGCCACCGAACCGAGGAGCAGGACGATGAACGTGACCGTCGACGTCCAGGGCGTGATGATTCCACGCCTCGGACTGGGCACCTACCAGTTGAAGGGTGACGATTGCCGCGAGGTGGTCGGAGCCGCGCTCGACATCGGCTACCGCCACGTCGACACGGCCGAGGCCTACGAGAACGAGGCCGAGATCGGCCGCACCCTCGAGGACAGCCGGATCCCCCGCGACGAGCTATTCCTGACCACCAAGGTCTGGTGGACCCACCTGAAGGGGACCGAACTCCGCCGACACCTCGACGCCAGCCTCGAGCGGCTCCGCAGCGACTACGTGGATCTCACTCTGATCCACTGGCCGAACACCGACCTGTCGCTCGGCGAGCCGCTGGAAGCCATGCAGGAGTTGAAGGAGGCAGGACGCACCCGACTGATCGGCGTGAGCAACTTCACGCCCGAGCTGCTGGAACGGGCCGCCGAGCTGGCGCCGATCGCCACGAACCAGGTGGAATACCATCCCTTCCTGGCCCAGGACGACCTACGGAACCTGGCCCGGCGCCTGGGCCACGTGCTGACCGCCTACTGCCCGATCGCGCGCAATCGCGTGGCCGACGATCCGGTGATCCAGCAGATCGCCGAACGCCACGAGCGCACCCCGGCCCAGGTCACGCTGCGCTGGCACCTGCAGCAGCACGAGGTGATCGCCGTCCCCCGCTCGTCGAAGCGCACGCACCTCGAGCAGAACTTCGACGTGTTCGACTTCGAGCTCACCGACGGCGAGATGGAGTCGATCCACCAGCGGGCGCGCGGAGAGCGGATCGTCGATCCGGAGTGGGCCCCGGCCTGGTGATGCCGCCCAGCACGAACCGGGGCGACGCCCCACACGGTGTCGACGAAACCCACGGATGCGATGCCGCGCCGCGAGTCGGCATCGTGTCGCCACGTACCGGCGCGGGCGCTCGGCGCGATCGGGAGATCGCTCCCGCCCACGCGCGCCGCGCTCGCTCGAAGAGCCTCAGACACGGAGTGCCTACGATGTTCCCCACGAAGACCCTCCTCGTCGCGATCGCCGCGATCGGCCTGCTGGCCACCCCGACGCTCGCGCAGGATCCCTACGAGATGGCCGACGACACCTGGATCAGCCTGAGCGGCGAGGTCGAGAGCGTATCGGCCGACGAGTTCCTCCTCGACTACGGCGGAGGCATGGTGACCGTCGAGATGGACGACGGTGACCGCGACGCCGACGCGTACAAGCTCGTGCGCGGCGACGACGTCACGGTGACCGGAGTGGTCGACGACGACTTCTTCGAGGCCACCACCATCGAGGCCGGAAGCGTGTACGTCGAGAAGCTCGGCACCTACTTCTACGCCAGCACCGCCGACGAAGAGGACCGTTACATCACCATCCACGGCCCCACGGTGAACGCCACCGCGGTGGTGCAGGGAACCGTGACCGAGGTCCGCGACCACGAGTTCGTGGTCGACACCGACGCGCGGAGCATCACCGTCGACGTCTCGGACATGCTCTACAACCCGCTCGACGACACCGGCTACCAGCAGGTCGAGCCCGGCGACATGGTCAGCGCGAGTGGGACGGTCGACTACGACTTCTTCGAGGGCCGCGAGATCATGGCCGAGACGGTGACCACGCTGGTCAAGAACTTCGACCCGCAGGCGTCGAAGTAGCGGCGACACAGGCGATACGTTTCACGGTGACGAACGAGCCCCGGCCGGAGTGTTCCGACCGGGGCTTCGTTCCGTCCGTCGCGAGCGCGGACCCCTCAGGGCAGATCCACGGGCAGTTCCTCGAGGGGACAGTGATCCGAATCCACGTCCAACCAGTCGACGGCCGCGGCTCCGGTGGAGAACACCGCGATGTCCCCGTCGCCCACACCCTGCTTGAGCAGGTACGCGAGCGCGGCACTCGGCGGGTCGGGAGCCACGTAGGCGATCTTCGGGAAGCGTTCCCCGTACTCGTGCACCATCCAACGCGCGAAAGCGTGGATTCCTCGCGGGTCGAAGTCGGCCTCGGCCAGGAGCCGCAGGATCTTCGCGCCCGGACGGAAATGATCCGAATCCATCACCGCACGCTCGAGTTCGCGGGCCTCGTCGAAGTCGACGGGTCCCTTCGTCTGTGCGACGAACAGATCGCAGTGCGGTACGTATTCGACCTTCATGACCATGATCATCACCGCTTCCGTGGTGGAACCTCTGCGTCGTCGGTGAGGATGATCCGATCGGTGCAGAATCGCGTTGGGTGCGTCGCCAACACGTGATCTGAGGACCGGCCCCACCCCGTGGGGCCTGCCCCCAACCGGACACGACGGAATCGTCCGACCCGGCTCCGTGCGCAGCTTGCAGGTCCGACGCACACCACGACGAACATCAGACCGGAGGAGATCCACATGAGTGCCGAATCCAATGCCCGACACAGCCTGAAACGCCCCCGCGCGAGCACGCCCCTGCCGCGTCCACGTCTGCGTCACCGGAACGAAACCTACCGTCCACCTGACCGGATCCTGGCCGCCCGTGAACGCGTCGCCGCGCTCCGCGCGCAATTCGACCGGACGACCGACCCCGCCGTGCGGCGTGGATGCCACGCTCTCGACGAGACGCTCGACCGACTCGAGGCCACGCTGCGAGCACGCGCCTGACCGAAGGAGGCTGCATCCTGGCATCGATCCGCGTACACTGCCGGAACCCCCAGCCCGGGAGTCGGACCGTGCGCAGCTTCGTCGTCGCCTTCGTCCTGTTGTTCGCGGCCTCGGTGCAGGCCGCCGAGGTCACGTTCACCTTCGCCCCGACGCAGCCCGTCGAGTCGGTGTCGGTGCGCGGCAGCTTCAACGACTGGGGCGAGACCCTCATGGAGAAGCAGGCCGACGGTACCTGGTCCGTGACCGTCGACGTGCCGCCGGGCGAGCACCAGTACAAGTACTACGTGGACGGGCAGTGGCCGTCGGACATGGAGACGGGCCTGGACGGCGGTCCCATGGACCCCGGCGCCGAGGGCTACGCCGGCGACGGATTCGGCGGACAGAACGCCGTGCGCACCGTCGGCGGAACCGCTCCGCCACCGCCCTCGCTCCCCGAGATCGGCGCCCGCCCCGAAGGCCACCTCCGCGTGCACTACCTCCGCCCCGACGGCCGCTACGACGGCTGGGGCCTGCACGTGTGGCAGCACACCACCGCCGACGTGCCCTGGGACCGACCGCTGGAACCGGGCGGTCGTGACGACCAGGGCGTCGTGTGGGACGTCCCACTGAGCGACGATCCCGAGCAGGTGGGTCTGATCGTGCACAAGGGCGACGAGAAGGACCCCGGCCCCGACCAGTTCGTCGACGTGAGTGAAGGCCTGCGAGAGGTGTGGATCGTGTCCGGACGCGAGAACGTCTTCGAGGAACGCCCCGACCTGGGCGCCCTGCCCACCGGGGACCTGGGCCGGCGCGAGGCCCACTGGGTCGACGCCACCACCATCGTCTGGCCCGGCCTGCCGCCGCGGGCCGAGGCCTACGCGCTGCACCATGATCCCGACGGCGCCCTCGTGCTCGAGGCCGACGGCATCGTCGGCGGCGAGTCGGTCGCGCTGCGCCGCGACGGCACCTACGACGATCCCACCGGCCGCTTCCCGCACCTGGTGGGCGACGCCGTCCTGCGGATCGACGACCGCGAGCGGGCGATCGGGTTCCTGCGAGGGCGCGTGGCGGTCTCGGCGATCGACACCGAGGGCAGGATCGCCGGCGCCACCGGCCTGCAGATCCCCGGCGTGCTCGACGACCTGTACTTCTTCGACGGACCGCTCGGCGTGACCTGGGACGGCAACCGCCCGACCCTGTCGGTGTGGGCGCCGACGGCGAAGCAGGTCCGGCTGTTGCTCCTCGACGGCCCGCGCACCGCGCGCGAGACCGAGACCGTCGCCATGGAGCGCGACGGCGGTGTGTGGTCGGTCACCGGCGAACGCGACTGGAAGAACCACTACTACCTGTACGAGGTCACCGTGTACGCCCCGTCGACCGAGCGGGTCGAGGTCAACCGCGTGACCGATCCCTACTCGCGCGCCCTGGCCGCCAACTCCACGCGCAGTCAGATCGTCGATCTCGACGATCACGCGTGGCAGCCCGAGGGCTGGGACGCCATGACCAAGCGTCCCTTCGACGCCTTCGAGGACATTGCGCTCTACGAGCTGCACATCCGCGACTTCAGCACCGCCGACGAGCGCGTCGACGCCGACCTGCGCGGCACCTACCTCGCCTTCACGCAGGACGGCTACGGGCGCCGGCACCTGCGGTCGTTGAGCGAGGCCGGCATCACGCACGTACACCTGCTGCCGACCTTCGACATCGCCACCGTTCCCGAGCTGGCCGAGGATCGGGTCGAGCCAGGTGACCTGAGCGGTCTGCCTCCCGACTCCGAGGAACAACAGGCGGCGATCACCCGGGTGCGCTCGCGCGATTCGTTCAACTGGGGCTACGACCCCTGGCACTTCGGCGTGCCCGAGGGCAGCTACGCCACCGAGCCCGATGGCGGCGCGCGCCTGCTCGAGTTCCGTCGCATGGTGAAGGCGCTCGACGAGCTCGACCTGCGCGTGGTGATGGACGTGGTCTACAACCACACCCACGCCAGCGGCCAGAGTCCGGTGTCGGTGTTCGACCGGATCGTTCCGGGCTACTACCACCGGCTCGACGAGCGCGGCAACGTGCACACCAGCACCTGCTGCCAGAACACCGCCAGCGAACACCTGATGATGCAGAAGTTCATGGTGGACGACGTGGTCCACTGGGCCACGCACCATCGCATCGACGGCTTCCGCTTCGACCTCATGGGCCACCACATGAAGTCCGACATGGTGGCCGTGCGCGACGCGCTGCGCGCGCTCACCGTCGAGGAGCACGGAGTGGACGGCTCGAAGATCTACGTCTACGGCGAGGGCTGGGACTTCGGCGAGGTGCAGGGCAACCAGCGCGGCATGAACGCCACCCAGCCGAACATGGCCGGCACCGGCATCGGGACCTTCAACGACCGGATCCGCGACGCCGTGCGCGGAGGCAGTCCGTTCAGCGACCGCCGCGAGCAGGGCTACGCCACCGGGCTGGGCGTGATGCCCAACGGGATGCCCGGCAGCGACGACCTCGGGCGTCTGCGCGACCTCGCCGACCGCGTCCGTGCCGGCCTGGCCGGCAATCTGCGCGACTACCGTTTCGGCAATCGCCGCGGCGGGCAGCTCGGCGCCTACGCTCTCGATCCGCAGGAATCGATCCAGTACGTGTCGGCCCACGACAACGAGACCCTGTTCGACAAGGTCCAGCTGTCGGCCCCGCGGACGGCCTCGATCGACGAGCGCGTGGCCATGCACCAGTTCGCCCTGGGTATCGTGACCATGGCCCAGGGCGTGCCCTTCTTCCACGCCGGCGGCGAGCTGTTGCGCAGCAAGTCCATGGACGCCGACAGCTACGACTCGGGCGACTGGTTCAACCGCCTGGACTTCTCGGGCGCGACCACCACCTGGGGCGCCGGCCTGCCGCCGGCCGAGAAGAACCGCGACCGGTGGGACGTCATGCGATCGCTGCTGGCCGATCCCGACCTCGTGCCGAACTCCGAGCACATCCTCGAAACGGCGGGCTACTTCCGGCGCATGCTGCGGGTACGCTTCGGTTCGCCGCTGTTCCGTCTGCGTACGGCGGACCAGATCCAGCAGCGCGTGCTGTTCCCGTCCACCGAGGCGCCCGGCCTGATCGCCATGCACGTGCTCGACGTGGGCGAGGGTGTCGAGGATCTCGACCCGGACGTGCGGCAGCTCCTCGTGCTGTTCAATCCCGACCGCGAGGAGGCGACCTTCGGCGACGGCCGGTGGACGCGCTTCGCCATGCAGCTCCACCCGGAGGTGGACGCCGGCACGGGTGCGTTCGACCGCGACACCGGAGTCTTCACCGTGGCGCCGCACGGGATCGCGGTGTTCGTGGAGCCGCAGTAGGCCGCGCACCGTTCTCACGACGGAGAGATCTTTGACATGCGTTCCACCCTTCGGATCCTGGGCGCGCTCGCCCTCTGCCTCGCCCTCGCGATCGTGCCGCTGGGCTGCGACGACGACGACGATCCGATCCGACCGTCGGACTCGCCGGCCGACCACACCGTGAACAGGGACGGGATCGGCCACGCACCGGGGCTCGAAGATCCCGGCGTGAACTGCACGGACTGCCACGGAGTCGATCTGAGCGGCGGGGACAACGGCGAGCCGTCGTGCTTCGCGTGCCACGGTCAGGTGTGGTGAGCGCCGGGAACGGTGGGCCCCGGTCGGCCGGGACCCACCGCGCCCTCGCGCGAAGACCCTTGCTCAGTTCGCGCGGGGATTGCCCTTGCCGTTCAGGCGACCTTCGACCGTCAGGTGCACGGTGACGTCGCTGACCCCGAAGCCGGGACCGAGATCGGCGAAGATCTCGATCGTGTGCTCGCCGGCCGACAGCGGCGGCAACATCACGAACCAGCCCTCGGTCGCCGAGGGCCCATAGGTACCGGCGGGCGTCGGGATTCCGAAGAGGTCCCACATGTTGTCCTCGGGCACCGTGACGTCGAAGGGTCCGGCGGTGAGACGGAAGAGCTCGATGTCGGGCACGGCCACGCCGTCGACCACGAGCCGGACATCGCTGGTGGCCTCGGCGGCCGCGTTCACCGAGGCGAAGAGTTCGTCGACGTCCTCGGAGCCGCCGATCCCGGGCGAGTCGAACCAGGCGGCCACGTCCACGAACAGGGCCTTGCCCGTGGGAATGGTGGCGCTGCGGACGTTCACACCGCCGTAGTTCGGCGCGAGGAACCACACCGGTCCCTCCTGGCCGAAGTCGATGTTCTCGCCCGTGGCGTCGAGGCCCGGGTTCACGGCCGGGGGCGCGGACCAGAGCCAGCGCCACCACTCGATCGCCCATTCCTCGTAGGTACGACCGTAGGGCGTGCTGTTGGGCGGAAGGACCTGGGGATTGCCGAACGGAGCCCGCGAGGCCAGATCCGGGGTCTCGGCGGGGCTCGATCCGCCGAGGACCGCGGCGTCGTCGGTCGGCGGCGAGAGGACCCCGTCGTCCGCACATCCGGCGAGGACGATCGGGATCACGAGGAAGGCGGCGAGAAGGAAGTTCCTGGACATGAGGGCTCGTCTCCTGTGGATCGAGAGTCGACTGCGGATCCGGGCGCGACCCGGAGGGACCCGGGGCACCCATGAAGACGGCCATCGTCTCCGGAGCGAACGAATCCGCGCGCATCCTCCCGCGGGGCCGCGGTCGAACCCCGTTCCGGTACCCCGACTTCCGCTGCGAAAGGACTGCGCATGCGCCCCCTCGTCTGGCTCCGCCGCGATCTCCGCGTGAGCGACAACACGGCCCTGCGCCGCGCCACCGAGGCCGCCACCGACGGCACCGTGGCCGTGTTCGCGCTCGCCCCCGAGCAGTGGCACGAGCACGACGAGGCCCCGGCCAAGGTCGAGTTCTGGCTCGAGAACCTGCGCCAACTCGCCGACGAACTCGCCGCGCGGAACATCCCGCTGCGGATCGTTCGCGCCGAGGACTACGACGGTCTACCGAAGTCACTCGCCGAACTCGCCCGCGAGGTCGGGGCGACCGCCCTGTACTTCAACCGCGAACACGAGGTACACGAGCGCCGGCGTGACCGGGCCGTGCGCGAGGTCTTCGAGCGGGACGGACTCGAGGTCGAGGCCTTCGACGACCACACGATCCTGCCCCCGCTCGCCGTCCGCACGAAGCAGGGCGGACCGTACTCGGTGTTCTCGCCGTACAAGCGCGCGTGGATCGACGCCGCGAAGCAGGCCGCGATCGACGTGTTGCCACCGCCTCAGCCACAGCCGGCGATCGACGTGGTCTCCGATCCGGTCCCGGCCACCGCCGACGGCTTCGCCCGTGGCACCGCTCGGCTCGACCTCTGGCCCGCCGGTGAGAAGGCCGCGCAGGGAAATCTCGGCGCCTTCGTGCAGCACCGGCTGCGCGCCTACGACGACCAGCGCGACCTCCCGGGCACGAACGGCACGAGCACCCTGTCTCCCTACCTGGCCGCCGGCGTGCTGTCGCCGCGGCAGGCACTGCACGCCGCGCTGCAGGCCAACCGCAACCGCTTCTCCGGCGGCAGCCAGGGTGCCGACGCCTGGATCGGCGAGTTGATCTGGCGGGAGTTCTACGTCCAGGTCCTGCGCGCCTTCCCGCGGGTGAGCATGCACCGCGCCTTCCGGCCCGAGCTCGACGAGAACGTCGCTTGGCGGGACGACGGCGAGGCGCTCGAGGCCTGGAAGGACGGACGGACGGGTGTGCCGATCGTCGACGGCGCCATGCGGCAGCTCGCGCGCACCGGCTGGATGCACAACCGCCTGCGGATGGTCGTGGCCATGTTCCTGAGCAAGAACCTGCTGATCGACTGGCGCGAAGGCGAACGCCACTTCATGCGCCACTTGATCGACGGCGACCTGGCCTCGAACAACGGCGGCTGGCAGTGGTCGGCTTCGGTCGGGACCGACGCGGCTCCGTACTTCCGGATCTTCAATCCGATCAGCCAGAGCGAGCGCTTCGACCCCGACGGGCGCTTCCTCCACCGCTTCGTCCCCGAGCTGGAGGGCGTGACCGGCAAGGCCCTGCACGATCCGCGGCGACTGGGCGAGGTGGACCGCCAGGGGCGCGGCTACCCCACGATGATCGTCGATCCGAAGCCCACGCGGGAGCGGGCCATCGCCGCCTTCCGCGAGGCCAGCGGCTGACGCCGGCGCTTGCCGCCGTCCGGCGTGCCTCCTAATCTTCTGCGCACCCCTGCGAAGACCCGAACCGAGGTGAGATCATGACCAAGCTGTTCAGCGCGCTTTGCGCGGTCGTCCTGATCGCCGGCTGTGGCGGCGGATCCGGCAGCGAGACCGCCGAGCAGACCCAGGACGCGGCGAACACCGCCCACGAAGAGGCCATGGAGCAGACCCAGGACCAGGCGGCGCTGGTCGCGCCCGCATCCTACGAGGGTGCCGAGACCACCACCCTGACCGGCTCGCTCGGCTGCGGCCATTGCACCCATCAGGTCGGCACCAGCTGCTCGGCCGCCCTGCAGACCGCCGACGGGACCATCTACATCCTCGACGGCATGAGCGCCGGCGACGTGCCCTTCGACAAGCGTTTCGACGGAATCACGCTGAAGGTCGTGGGCAAGGTGGCCGAGAACCAGGGTACGAACTTCGTGAAGGTGGACTCGTTCGAAGAGGTGGGCTGACCCGTCATGCACCCCGGCGTGGCTCCCGAGATCCTGCGCACCCTGCGCAGACCGAACGTCGTCGCCGCGGTCGTCCTGGCCGCGGCGATCGCGTTCACCCTCCTCGACCGGCCGGTGATCCGCACCGTGAGCGACTGGCCGGCGGCGGTGCAGGTCCTCTTCACCTGGATCACCGAGCTGGGGCACTCCGCCAAGTACCTGTACGCGAGCGCTGCCGCCTTCCTGGTGTTCCGCTTCGTGGTGCGACGCCCGCGCTGGAGCCGTGCGGGTGCGCTGGTCTTCGGCGCGATCTTCGTGCCGGGCGTCCTGATCAACGTGCTCAAGGTGCTGATCGGCCGCGTCCGACCCCACCTGCTGCTCGAGGAACAGCAGTGGGGATTCGTGCCGATGACCTTCGACTACGACACCAGCTCGATGCCCTCGGGCCACTCGAGCACGATCTTCGGCCTGGCCCTGGCGCTGTCGGTGTTGTTCCCGCGGTGGCGGGTGCTGTGGTTCGCGCTGGCCGCCGTGGTCGCCCTGAGCCGCGTGATCACCGCGGCCCATTACCCGAGCGACGTGATCGTGGG
>DATFKK010000031.1 GCA_035268685.1 Candidatus Krumholzibacteriia bacterium
GCCTGATCGGTGCCTCGTCCGTGGTCGACCCCGAGACGATCCCGTTGAGCCTGGTCGAGATCCTGCCCCTGACCAGCACGCCCGACGTGAGCGTGACGTCGAGCGTGCAGGCGGTCTTCAGCCGCGCGGTCGATCGCAGCACGGTGACCGAGGCGAGCTTCGTCGTGCGCGACGTGACGAGCGGGGATCCCGTACCGGGCTTCATCGGGTTCTCCGACGGCGACCGTCGCGTGTCGTTGATCCCGAGCGAGCCGCTGGCCTACGCCACCGACCACCAGGTCGAGGTGACGAACGCGATCACCGACCTCGACGGGCAAGTGCTCACCGATCCCGACACCGCCGCGTTCACCACCGCGGCCGCGGCGGCTCCCACGCTGGTGGGCCTGACGCCGCCGGCCGGAACCGTCGGCGCGCAGATATCCATCGCCGGCACCGGATTCGATCCGGTTGCCGCGAACAACACGATCGACGTGAACGGTCGGGTGATCACGCCCACCGACGCCTCGATCAACTCGTTGCAGTTCGTGGTGCCGGGCGGGGCCACCACGGGACCTCTCACGGTCACCGTGGACGGCCAGCCCACGGCGTCGCTCGAGTTCACCGTGCTCCAACCCACCACCGTCCCGATCGACGAGATCGACGACACCGTGGATCTCGGGCAGGCGACGCAGTCGATGGCCGTCCTGCCCGACGGAACCCGGGGCTACGCCGTGAGCACGGCGAACGACCAGGTCACGCCGATCGACCTCGTCGGCCTGCAGAACGGCACGCCGATCCCCGTGGGCGAAGAGCCCATCGGTGCGGTGAGCGACGTGTCCGGCGCCTTCGTCTACGTGGCCAACCGCGGATCGAACGACGTCTCGGTCATCGAAACGGCCACCGACACCGTCGTCGACACCGTTCCCCTCGACGACTCTCCCCAGGAGATCGTGGCCTCGCCCACCGGTGACCGCATCTACGTGGTCACGCCCGATGCGCAGGCGGTCGAGGTGATCGACGCCGACGTCACCAGTGCCGGCTACAACACCGTGGTCGCCCGCTTCGAGACCGGGCAGAGCACCAGCGGCGCGTCGATCTCGCCCGACGGCGGCGTGCTCTACCTCGGAACCAGCAACGGTTTCCTCACCGTCGACCTCGGACCCACGGACTTCGGCGTGGTCGCCCGCTTCGAGACCGGACAGAGCACCAGCGGCGCGTCGATCTCACCCGACGGCACCCTGCTGATCCTGCTCACCGAGAGCGACGAGGTTCTGCTCGTCGACGTCTCGGGCGCCGGTTTCGGAACCGTGGTCGCCCGCTTCGAGACGGGGCAGAGCACCAGTGGTGCGTCGATCTCGCCCGACGGCTCGGTGCTCTACGTGATCACCGAGGAGACCGACCTCGTCCTGGCCTACGCGATCGACGTCGCCGGCTCGGTGTCGGTGCTCGAGGGCCTGCCCGTGGTCGAGCTGAACCTGCTGCGGACCATCGACGCCGGCGACGATCCGCGGTGGATCGCCTTCGACCCGCGTGATCCGAGCGTGGCCTTCGTCGGCGCCACCGGCGACCTGGCGATCAACGTGTTCGGTCGCAGCGTCGACGGCGACTGCGAGACCTTCGAGGTGGTCTTCGGCGCCTCGTGGGACGGTGTTTCGTTGCAGGAGGTGCTCGACGCCGAGTACGGCGCCGGCGTGATCGACGCCGCGACCGACTACGAGGGCTACGCCTGTGGCGACGCCGTCGTGCCCTACTGGCTCGACGACTCCGTCGACGGCTGGGTGATCCGCGAGATCGCCGATGCCGCCGGTCGCAACATCCTGGGCTGGTACGCCGAGGACTTCACGCCGCCGGTGATCGACGGTGTCGACGACGGCGTGATCTTCGACGGCCCGGCGGGCGAGGGCGGCACGACCTTCGTCGGCCTCGATGGCCCGACCCGCTTCGGGCTGTACATGAACCCGAACGGCACCGAGGACGCCATCAACGCCCCCGAACCCGAGCTGTTCTTCACCAACCGCGCGTACAACGACGTCGGCCCCGACGGCAGCGGTGCCGTGCACGCGCCCGACGGCGGCGACCCGCAGGCGCTGATCTACGACATCACGTCGCTGCGGGGTGGCGTACCGACCTACGTGATCGCCTGGGAGGACATCGACTCGGGCGCCGAGATCACCCCCACCTACCAGGTCGGCAGGACCGACAACGACTTCAACGACCTGGTCGTCGAGATCCAGGCCAGCTCGCCCGTGCGGGCGGTGTCGAGTTCGATCGACCTGTCGGCCCGCGACGACGGGATCGGCCTGGCGTGGACGGTGACCGGTGCGGCGCGCATCGACCGTCTGGTCGTCGAGCGTCGCACCGACGACGGCCACTTCGTGGAGGTCGACACCGTCGACGCACCGTCGGCACACGGTGAGTGGGTCGACACCTCGGTCCTGCGGGCCGGCACCTACGCCTACCGCGTGGGCGTCGAGCTCGGCGAGTACCGGGTGGAGAGTGATGCGGTCGAGATCGCCTTCACCCCCACCGTCCGCGAGACGCGTCTGGTGAAGGCCTGGCCGAACCCCTTCAACCCGCAGACCACGATCGAGTACGCGCTGTCGCAGCCCGGTCGGGTGCAATTGAAGATCTACGACCTGGCCGGCCGTCTGGTGCGCTCGATGGACCTCGGCCACCAGCCCGTCGGAACCGGCCGCGTCCAATGGAACGGCACCGACGACCGCGACCGGGTCGTGTCGAGCGGGACCTATCTGGTGCGAATGGTCACGCCGTCGAAGACCGACGTCCTGCGCGTGATGTTGCTGAAGTAGCGGCTTCCCCTGGTGCGCGCATCGCGAGGCCGGCCCCTCTTCCCTCGGGGCCGGCCTCGTTCGTCTCAGCGCGCGAGGAGTTCGTAGGCGCGGGCAGGATCGACGTTGCCACCGCTCAAGACCACGGCGACACGACGCAGCGAGGTCTCGGCGCGGAACTCGTCGCCCAGCGCCGCGGCCAGCGACACCGCTCCACTCGGTTCGACCACGAGCTTCGCCCGCTCGAACAGCGCGCGCATCGAGCCGACAATCTCGTCCTCGGACACCCGCAGCACCGCCTCGACGTGGTCGCGCAGCACCGGCCAGGTCAGGTCGCCCAGGCTGGTCCGCAGGCCGTCGGCGATCGTGCGGGGGTCGGTCATGGGCACGCGCTCGCCCCGCTGCTTGCTGCGCCAGGCGTCGTCGGCGCCGGCCGGTTCGGCCGCGAACATGCGTACGTGCGGGGCGGCCTGGCGCAGGGCCAGCGTGATCCCGGCCAGCAATCCACCACCGCCCACGGGAGCGATGACCGCGTCGAGGTCCTCGATCTGGTCGAGCAGTTCGAGGGCCACCGTGCCCTGCCCCGCGATCACGTCCGGGTGGTCGAAGGGCGGGATCAGGGTGGCGCCCGTCTCCTCCATGACCCGCCGGGCGCCCTCCTCGCGGGCGGCGAGCGTGGGCTCGCAGGGATGGATCGTCGCCCCGTAACCCTCCGTGGCCGCCCGCTTCACCACCGGGGCGTTCGTCGGCATGACCACGTAGCAGGCGATCCCGCGGGTGCGCGCCGCCCGGGCCAGCGCCTGGGCGTGGTTGCCGGAACTGTGTGTGACCACGCCGCGCGCCGCCTGCTCGTCGTCGAGCCGCAGGACCGCGTTCGTGGCCCCCCGGATCTTGAAGGCCCCGACCCGCTGCAGGTTCTCGCACTTGAGCCCGACCGCGCGCTCGGCGCAGGCGTCGATGGCAGCACACGTCATCACCGGCGTCCGATGGACGTGCGGAGCGATGCGCCGGTGGGCGGCGCGGATGGTGGCGAGGTCGACCGGCATCCGAAATCCTTCCGTGAACGGCCTCTTCAGGATACGTTCACCTGCGTCCGCTTGACAGGACGGCGCCCGGGGATCATAGTTTGTTCAGTTGCCGAACAAAGGCCGCCCGAGGCTCCGGACGGCCCGCCCTCGCTGCCCGGGACGGATGATCTCGATGCGTGCCGCTCTCCGTGTCTTCGCCGCCGGATTCGCCCTGTCGATCGCTCTGACCGGCTGCGACCGCGACGACTCCGACTACCGCCCGCTCGAACTGTCGACCGATCCGATCGTCTTCGAGGACGAGTTCGGGCCGACCATCTTCGAGCCCTTCCTCACGGCGAGGCAGGATGCCGTGACCCTTGCCGACGTCGTGACCTTCGGCGACTCCGAAGGTGCGATCCGGATCGAGGTCGATCCTCTGTCGGTCGGCCCCTTCTCGGGCGGCGCCTTCACCGTGCCCGTTGCCCGGGACCTGTCCGGATACAACGCGCTGCGTCTGCAGATCCGGGCCAGCGCGAACGTGAGCCTCGACCTGATCGGCTTCGGCGAGGGCAACACGGGCACCTCGCTCTACACGGCGAGCACCGAGAACGTCGCCGTGACCACCCAGTGGACCGAGCTGATCCTTCCCGTGCCCCGTCCGTCGCGCCTGCGCGCCATCCGCGGCATGATGTTCTTCAGCGACGTCGCGGCGGGCAGCGATCCGGCCGAGGGCTACGTGCTGTGGATCGACCAGGTCGAATGGATCACCGCCGGCGGTCTGTCCGTCGTCGGTGCGCAGATCGACAGCAAGAACCTCCAGGCCGTCTTCGGTGCGACCGTTCCCATCGGCGAGGGCCGCGTGACCTTCGACGTCGACGGCACGACACGCTCCATGACGACGGCCCCGGACTACTTCGACTACTTCGACGCCGCCGACGGTGACGGTTCCGTCGTGGAGTTCCGACGCGGCCGGCCCGTCGTGGTCGGCGGTGGCGAGGCCCGGATCCGCGGGCAACTCGGCGACGTCGAGGCCACCGGCGTGATCCAGGTGACCGGTGTCGCCCCGCCCGTCGATCCGGCTCCCACGCCGAACTTTCCCCCGGCCGACGTGATCTCGCTGTTCAGTGATTCCTACGACGACATCACCGTCGACACCTTCCGCGCCGAGTTCGGCGCCGGGACACTGTTCGAACTCTCCCGCGACGGCAACGCGGTGAAGGCCTACACCGGTCTCGGGACCAACCTGCAACGCGAGGTCGCAATCGAGTTCGTCGGCGAACAGGTCGACGCCACGGGGTTCACCGGGCTGCGCCTCGACGTGTGGCTCCCCGATGCCGCGCCGGAGGGCGATCGTCCCTTGATCGGCCTCAAGCTCATCGACTTCGGCCCCGACGGCGAGTTCACGCCCTTCGAGGACCCCGACCGCGACGACAGCCAGGGCTTCCTGGGCCTGGGGCTCGAGGGCTCGGGGACCGAGATCACGCCCGGTGAATGGGTCACGCTCGAAATCCCCCTGACCGACTTCGAGCAGTCCCCGCCTTCGATCGGCGGTGCACTGCAGTCGCGCGCGAACCTGGCGCAGATGCTGCTGAGCGTGAACACGGGCTACCTGTTCGTCGACAACATCCTCTTCTTCCGGAACTGAAGCGAGGCCCCCCCCTTGGGCACACGATCCCCCGCCAACTTCGGTCCCGACGAGCGCTCGAGCGAGCGTGTGCGGCCGTTGCGCGAGGCCGTCCTCCGGCTGATCTGGGACGAGCAGCGGATCTCGCGATCGGACATCGCGCGGCGCGCCGAGCTGTCACGCTCGACCGTCTCGGAGATCGTGGCCACCCTCCTGCCGACCGGATTGGTACGCGAGGGCGGTCCGGCTCCCTCACGCGGCGGCCGGCGGCCCATCGTGCTCGAGTTCAACGACGACGCCTACGGGATCCTCGGAGTGGAGATCGGCGGTGCGCACGTGGCCGTGGCGGTGACCGACCTCCGCGGGCGCGTCCTCGCGTGGAACGAGGTCCCCTTCGACGTCCGTGACGATCCCGTCGGAACCCGCCGCACCGTGATCGAGTTGTGCGAGAAGAACCTGGCCCAGTGGGGTCGTGGAATCGACGACCTGCTGGGCATCGGGGTCGGCCTTCCGGCGCCCGTCGATCCCGATCGTCCCGATCAGCTCAGCGAGCTCGTTCTGCCCGCCTGGAAGGGCCGCTCCGGCATGGACGAGATCGCCCATCACTTCGGTGTGCCCCTGCTCGTGGACAACGACGCCAATCTCGGCGCGATCGCCGAGCACTGGTGGGGCGTCGGACGCGGCATCGACGACTTCGCCTACATCAAGGTGGCGACCGGGATCGGTTCGGGTCACCTGATCGACGGACAGGTGTACCGTGGCGCCACCGGTGTGGCCGGTGAGATCGGCCACATGGCGATCGACCCCAACGGTCCGCGGTGCGTGTGCGGCCTCCGCGGCTGCCTGACGACGTTCGTCGGCCGCCCCGCCCTGTTCCTCCGCGCGCGCGTCCTCGCCGAGCAGTATCCCGACAGCGCCCTCGCACGGGCCCAGGACTCGCTGGCGGAGATCGAGGACGCGGCCCTGAGCGGGGACCGGGCGGCCTGTCAGCTCGTGGACGAAGCCGCCCGTAACCTCGGTATCGCCGTGTCCGGCCTGCTCAACCTGATGAACCCGGCGCGGATCGTCCTCGGCGGCGACTTCGCGCGCCTGGGTGACCTGCTTCTCGACCCCCTGCGCGATCAGATCGCCCAACGGACGATCGTGACTTCCGTCACCGCGGCGGAGGTGATGACCAGCGACCTTGGCCCGCGCACGACTGCCGTCGGTGCGGCGACCATGGTCCTCGATGCCGCGCTCTCGGATTCACGAATGTTCCCGATGGCGGCCTCGCGCCAGGAGGCTCCTTGAGGCTTCTCCGCAATCCGCGACTCCGTGTTCCGCTGCTCGTCCTGCTGCTGTCCGGTCTCGTGTTCCTCGTGCCCGCCTGCGGCGACGACGACGAAGACGAAGGGACCTATGTCCTCACCTGGTCCGACGAGTTCGACGGGCCGGCCGACACGTCACCCGATCCCGAGAAGTGGACCTACGACATCGGGACCGGGGTGAACGGTTGGGGAAACGCCCAACTCGAGTACGACACCGACCGCATCGAGAACGTCCGTCTCGACGGCGAAGGCCACCTCGAGATCGTCGCGCGCGAAGAGGAATTCGGCGACCGCCAGTACACCTCGGCGCGCATCAAGACCGAAGGCCTCTTCACCCAGCGCTACGGCCGCTTCGAGGCACGGATCCAGCTCCCGCGAGGCCAGGGCATCTGGCCCGCCTTCTGGATGCTCGGCGACGACTTCCGCCAGGTCGGCTGGCCCGACAGCGGCGAGATCGACATCATGGAGTACCGGGGCCAGAACCCCGACGAGGTCCTCGGTACCGTCCACGGCCCCGGCTACTCGGGCGGCGCGTCGATCGGCGCACGGTTCATCCTCGACGGCGGCGACTTCGACGCCGGCTTCCACGTGTTCTCGATCGAGTGGACCGACGACCGCATCACCTGGTTCGTCGACGACGTCCCCTACCACCGCGTGCGCCCGCAGGACCTCGGTGGTCGCGAGTGGGTGTTCGACCACCCGTTCTTCATGATCCTGAACGTGGCGGTCGGCGGGAACTTCGTGGGCCCGCCCGACGAGACGACGCGCTTCCCGCAGACGATGCGGGTGGACTGGGTACGGGTGTACGAGCGGCAGTGAGAACCCCGCACGGCGGAAGACGAACGGGGCGAGCCGATGGCCCACCCCGTTCGAGTTCCCGGACGCCGGACGTGTCTACATGGCGAAGTGCAGGTAGGTGCGGATCTCCCACTCCCGGCCGTTCTCGTCCTCGTCGGCCGTCAGGTCGACCGCGGGCTCGTAGCGGTCGGAGAACTCGTCCAGACTCCGCCAGCTCGCCCGCACGCCGAAGCGGGTCTGCGGCGAATCCGCGAACCACCGCGGCGCCCCGAGCGTGACCGACACGTCACCGATCAACTGGAGCGGATAGGTCAGGTTGAAGTCGCGGTGGAAGTCGTAGGGACCCCAGTCGTCCTTCTTCACCACGCCCATCAGCGACATGCGCGAGTTCACGTAACGGGCATCGAAGTGCAGGCGGTCGATGGTCCGGTTGAGCTGTTCGGAGCCCTCGGCCGTGTCGAAGGCACTTCCCATGGGTTGGGCCGGGCCACCCATGACGTTGAACACCATTCGTGAGGTCGGAGTGAGCTTCGACACCACGCGGAGGTGTGCCTCCCAGAGATCCTTGGCCGGCGGAGCACCCCCGAACTGGAACAGGTCACCGCCTTCGCTCACGAAGACCGTGGCGTCCTGGGTGGTGGGCTGGTGGCGGTGCGTGAAGCGCAGACTCGCGGCGAAGCGCGCGTCCTCCTTCACGTCGTTGTCCCACTGCCACATCCACGTCGCCGGGGTGGGATCGTAGGTCATCACGATCTCGCTGCCGATGGTCTCGCGATTGCCGCGGACCTGGAAGGGCGAGTTCAGGATGCTGCGGGCCTCGAGTCCCGTTCCGAGCTGGGCGAGCGCGTCGTCCACGAAGACCGGATCCTGGCGCTCGGGGGTGAGCAAGGCCTCGCGCGGGATCGGCCCCTCGAAAGGCTTCTGCCACATGAAGTTCGGTCCGAACTGGAAGTCACCGGCCTGATAGGTGAAGCCGGTGATGACGTTGCGCACGTTGCCCGCGCCGGTGTCGCGGAGACCCCACCCGGTGTAGTTCAGCGTGTGGTTGTAGCCCCCCTTCGCGACCAGGCCCTGCACGGCGGTCTGCCCGTACCAGTTCCACCGGCCCTTCTGCCACGTGAGCTTGAGCTTCCCGCCGATGGTGTCCAGGTCGTCGATCTCGTCGGTGAAGAAGTCGAAGCGGCCGTCGGGTCCGCGCTCGGCCACCTGGAATTCCTCGCCCACCTCGGTGCTGCCCGACCAGATCGCACCGGCGGTGACGCCGAAGGGTCCGAGGCGGGTCTCGGTCTGCAAGGTCAGACGACGGTTGTCGCGCTGAGGGATCGCGATCGAGGTCACCGCCTCCGCCGCGGGCGACGCGACGTCCTCGTGGTAGATCGCCGTCGTCAGGAAGCGACCGTGCTGTTTGCGGTACTTCACGAGGAAGGCGGGATTCGCACCCCACCACAGCTCGGGACCGAAGGCGAACTTCACACCGTCGAGCGCCTTCTTGCCCTCGATCTCGACCCCGAGCGGCGCCTCACCGTTGTAGATGTCGATGTTCTCTCCGTAGAAGGCCTCGGGGTACAGCCCGAAGAAGTCACCCTCGTAGCCCCAGTGCGTGTGACCGGTGCGGTAGAAGGCGAACATCCGGAACCAGTCGTCGTCCCAGTTGAGCGACGCCCTGTACACCTGCACCCGATCGAAGCGCGGCAGGAAGGCCTCGGTGGTGTCCGGCGGGAAGTCCGCGCTGAAGGGATTGTCCTGGATCACACGCACGCGGGGATCGAACACCCCGCGATTCTCGTAGAAGAGGTTGTCGATCGGGTTGCGCGGCACGTTGCCGAGAATGTTGACCGACAACTCACCACGGACCTTCGGTGAGGGATTCGCCTCGAAGTCCACGTAGTAGGACTCGAGGCGGTCGAAACCCTGGAAGGGCTCGAAGGGGTCGCGCTCGTCGCTCTGGTCGGGCGTCGAGATGTTCTCGCCACCCGTGAAGTAGGTCTCGAACTCCATCCGCACGCCGGACACGCGGACCGCCGACGACGCACCACCGGTGCGCGCCGCGGTGTCGCCACGGGCCTCGAGCGCGGCCGCGGCCGGCGTGATCTCACCGAAATGCTCGCGGATCGTCTCGAGATCGGTGTCCGGCGCGTACGGATCGAGCTCGTAGGCTTCCTTGAGGGCGTAGTAGGCCGCCCGCGGGTAGAGCTGGAAGTAGCCGCTCGAGCTCGGCCGCCCCTTGGCCACGACCCCCCACCACTCCTCGTTCATGTTGTTCTGGCCGGGCACGTAGTCGTCGTAGCCGGCATTGGGCCACGAGGCGTTGGTGTCGTGGACGTCCAGATTCTCCTCCTGGCGGAACTTCCACCAGCCATCGCTCCACTGGAAGGTGAGACCGCCGATGCAGTTGCCCACGCGGCCCTTGCCCGCGGCCTGCTCGTAGATCTCCTGCCACTGCCCGATCAGGTAGCGAGCCTGCATGATCTGGTCTTCGCGGCCCTCGCGGGCATTGAAGGCGTCGGCACCGAACTCGGCGTAGAGCACGGGCTTGCCCAGCTTGGCCTCGACCTCCTCGTAGAGATCGCGGGCGGAGATCCCGCGGTAGACGTTCGTGCCGAAGATGTCCACCGGCCCACACTCCTCGGCGATGAGGTCGATGTACTGCAAGTCGCCATTGACCATCACCACCGGACGCTTCGTGTCGACCTCCTTGATCGCCCGCGTGACGTCGCCGTACAGCGAGTACAGGTGCCGGGCGCGAGCCGCCTGCCGTTCTCCCTCGGGCAACGCCTCGATCTCGGTCGACGACCACGTGAGCTGGTAGTTGTTCTCGTTGCCGAGCATCCACATGAGGATTCCACGCGTGTCACGGAACTGCTCGACCAGGTCGACGATCTCTTCGGTCACCGCGGCGCGGAGTTCGGGGTCGGAGTAGTCGATCTCCGGAGCCGGGATCCACACGCCGTCGAGCGTGTAACCGTAGCGCAGCATGGGATGGTTCAGCACCGTGTAGATCCCGTAGTTGTCGTAGATGTACTCGACCCACTTCGGGGGAATCCCGTTGTAGACGCGGATCGCGTTCACGCCCATGTGCTGCATCAGCGCCATCTCGTAGTCGAGCGCGTTGCGGATGAAGTCCTCGGGCTGGGTCCACAGGCTGTAGGAATAGTTCGTGCCGATCGGGAAGTAGTCCCAGTTCATCCCGAGCACCATGAAGTCTCGGCCGTCGACCTGCAGGCGTTGGCCGGTCTCGTCGGTCACGACGCGGACCTCTTCCACGCGGTCGCTCTGCGCGAACGCGGCCACGGGCAGGAGCACGAGCGCGATCAGGACGAAGCGATGGACGGAACGGAACACGGGTGTCTCCTTCGACACGGGAATCAGGACGGGAGAACGACGTCGTCGTCGACGCCGTGGTGAGCGATGACGTCGCGGTACCACAGCGCGCTGTCCTTCGCGACGCGCCGCTGGGTCTCGTAGTCGATCCAGTAGAAGCCGAAACGCATGGGATAGCCGTGGGCCCACTCCCAGTTGTCGAGCAGGGACCAGGCGAAGTAGCCCTTCAACGGCACACCTTCGTCGATCGCGTCGAGCGCGGCGTGCAGGTGGCCGTGGAGGTAGTGGATCTTTCGATGGTCGCGGACGCGGCCGTCGGCATCGGGAGCGTCGGACCAGGCGCCACCGTTCTCGGTGACGTAGATGCGTGCGACGTCGTATTCGCGGTGCAGTCGTACGAGAATCCGATGAAGACCGGGCGGGAAGTCCTCCCAGCCCATGTCGTTGCGGCGCTCCGGGGTACCGACGGTCACGCCGACCGGTTCGCCGTTCTCGTCGGCATCGAAGACGGCCCGGCTGTAGTAGTTCACGCCCAGGAAGTCGATCGGGCGCGAGATCACGTCGAGATCGCCTTCCTGCGCGAACGGCATGCCCGACGGTGGCAGGTGCTCGCACTGCACACGATCGGCGACCGCGTCCTCGGGGTACCGACCACGCAGCAGCGGGTCGAGGAACCAGCGGTTGAAGAAGCCGTCGAACCAGCGCACCGCGTTGCGGGCGGCGCCGGTGTCCTCGGCCGGCTCGGCGGGCACGAGGTTCAACACGATGCCGGCCTCGGCCTCCGGTGCGTTGGTGCGGATCACGGGCACGGCTTCGCCGTGGGCCAGCAGGAGATGGTGTGCGACGGCGAGGCCCGTCGGCGGATCGCTCAGACCGGGTGCCTGCTTGCCCTCTTCGTGACCGAGGACCGCGATGCACCAGGGCTCGTTGATCGTGCTCCACGACGCGACGCGGTCGCCGAGCCGTTCGGTCACCGCGCGGGTGTACTCGACGAAGGCGGGAACGATCGCGCGGTCGGCCCAGCCGCCGCGGTCCTGCAACGCCTGGGGCAGGTCCCAGTGGTAGAGCGTGGCGTAGGGAGCGATGCCGTGCTCGAGCAGCGCGTCGACGAGGCGATCGTAGAAGTCCAGTCCCTTCGCGTTGACCGCGCCGGTCCCCTCGGGCACCACGCGTGGCCACGCGATCGAGAAGCGATAGGCCGTCAGGCCGAGCTCGGCCATGCGGCCCACGTCCTCACGGAACCGATGGTAGTGGTCGCAGGCGACGGCAGGCGTCGAGCCGTCCTCGATCGCTCCCGGCCGGGCTGCGAAGCGCTCCCAGATCGACTCGCCACGCCCCTCGGCGGCGGTGGCGCCCTCGACCTGCAGGGCCGAGGTCGACGCGCCCCAGCGGAAACCTTTGGGGAATCGGCGGCTGCTCACGGGCGGACCTCGTGGGTTTCAAGCCCCTTCATAGCAGTGACTTGCCAATCTATTCGGTCCATGACCCTGACGGAAGGATCGGGCCGGTACCCCAGGACCGGGAGCCGAGCCGGGGGCGGGTTGAGGGCGGATCCGTTCACGAGGCCTCGACACGAAATGGGGACTTTGTTCGGGGCCCGAACATAGTGTATGATGCCCCCGGGCGTGTCAACCACGACGCCCCTCTCGTACCGCGGTTCGGCCGGCTTCGGCCCGACCGCACCCGATTCCGGCCCCATCCACTCCCAAGGTGGCGAGACCATGCACCAGGCAAATTCGTTTCTCCGTATCGCAGTGGTGACGCTCGCGATCCTCGCCGTCGGATCGACGGCGTCGGCGCAGAACCTTCTCACCAACCCCGGCTTCGAGGATGGCTCGGCTCCGGCCGCTGGCGCCGGCCCGGGTTGGATCACGTTCGGCAACGTCTTCACCGAAGCCAGCTTCCCGCTGAGCGGCAGCCAGACCTGCAAGATGTTCGGCAACTTCAGCGGCGGCTTCGACGTCACCGGCATCTTCCAGGAATTCGCCTGCAGCGCCGGCGAGGAGTTCCAGCTGAGCTCGAACGCCTACCATTCGTCCGACGACCCGATGATCGGCGTCGGTCCGACCGACGACAACTGGGTCGTCCAGAAGATCGCCTTCTTCGACGGCTCGGGGAACGAACTCACGGCGGCGGCGTCGGAGTCGATCATCCTCGACGGCACCTTTGCCGTGGACACGTGGCACGCGGCGGCACCGATCACCGCCACCGCTCCGGCCGGGGCCGCCACGGTCCAGGCGCTGATCCTCTACCTACAGCCCGCCAGCGACGGGGGCGCCGCGTTCATCGACGACGTCGTGTTCGAGAACATCACGCCGGTGAGCAACGACGAGGGCTCGTTCGGAAAGGTGAAGAGCCTGTACCAGTAGCCCTCGTCCGCATCGTCCCCCGCCGGACCCGATGGGGCTCCCGGACCTCGACCCTCCGGGAGCCCGTCACCCTCTTCCTCCTGAACCCGCATTATCGCCCCTGGAGGCAACCATGAAGACCCTCACCAGGCTGGGCACGATGCTGGCGATCGTGGCGCTCCTCGCGCCGGCCGCGTCGGCCCAGAATCTCCTGACCAATCCCGGCTTCGAAGACAACGGCGGCAGCTACGACGGCTGGTTCACCTTCGGCAACGGCCCGAACATCTCGACCGCCGGAACCGACAACATCTTCCTGTCGGGAACCGCCGCCGCGAAGATCTTCGGCGAGTTCACCGGGTGCCCCTTCCCCGCCTTCGACGTGGGCGGCTTCGGCCAGTCCTTCACGCCAACGGCGGACAAGGTCTACACCTTCAGCGGTTCGAGCTTCATCAGCAGCGCCGACACCATTCCCGGTGAGATCGTCTGCGAGAGCAACCGCGCCATCGCCAAGATCGCCTTCTTCGACGCCGCGGTCGGCGGCACCGAGCTGGCCAGCAACGAGTTCGTCGTCGGCGGACCGAACACGCCGCTCGACCAGTGGATCCCCTTCGAGGTGTCCGCTCCGGCACCGGCCGGCGCGCAGCGCGTCGAAGCACTGATCCTGTACCTGCAGCCCGGCTGCGAGGAAGGCTCGGTCTTCGTCGACGACACAGCGTTCGTCGAGAGTGACCCGCCGAGTCTGCCCACCAATCTGGTGACGAACCCCAGCTTCGACGGTGCGTCGAACGCCGGCTGGGACACCTTCGGCAACGCGCCGACGGAGGGCCGCGGCTCGCTCGTGCGCACCCCGACCGGATCGCAGAAGCTGTTCGGCACCTTCGTCGAGGGTAACGACTCCGGGATCACGCAGACGATCGCCATCACCGGCGGTCAGAGGTACGAGCTGAGTGCCTACGTGCTCACCACCTGCATCGAGGACCCCATCACCGGTGGCAACAACAACATCGTGCAGGGACTGATCGAGTTCCGCGACGCCGGTGGCAACCTGCTGGGCACCGCCGAGGAGACCATCCTCGACAACACCACCCCACTGGGCACGTGGACGAAGACGTCGGTCGTCGGCGAGGCTCCGGAACTCGCGGTGAGCGCCGACATCTTCTTCCTGTTCGTCTCGCCGATCCTCGAGGGTGGCGCGATGTGGTTGGACGACGTGTTCTTCGGCGAGGCCACCGCGACCAACGCACCGGCGTCCGCTCGCGGCGTCGACCTCGAGCAGAACACGCCGAACCCGTTCAACCCGAGCACCACGATCCACTTCACGCTCGAGCGCTCCGGGCCCGTGAACCTGCGTGTCTTCGACGCGAAGGGACGCCTGGTCTCGACCCTGGCCGAGCGCGCCTTCGACGCCGGCCGCCATGCCGTGACGTGGGACGGGCGCACCGACGACGGCCACGCCGTGGCCTCGGGTGTGTATCACTACGTCCTCGACACTCCGACCGGCCGCGATGCCCGGGCGATGGTGTTGCTGAAGTAGTCCGCCGGGGCGAGGGGTATCGCCCCGACCCCTCCGCCCCTCGGCCGACGACGCCCCGTCCCCCCCGCGGGGCGTCGTCGTGTCCCCGACGGGAGGGCCCCGCGTGACCCATCGCCTTCTCCTGCCGTGTGCGCTGCTCGTGGCCGCTTTCGAAGCCACTGCCGTCCAGAGTACGCATCCCGACCTTGCCGTCGTGCTCGGCGAGGTCGGCTGGGCCACGATCGAGCACGATGCCGGTGAGCAGGCCGAGCGGATCGCCGGCACCCCGACCGAGGACGAGCAGGTGCGCTTCGTCCACGAGCCCGACGCGTGGATCGAACGTGACCGCGTCATGACCTTCTTCTTCGAGGCCTTCGACGAGAACTGGAAGGGTGGCGACCACCCCGATCACGTCGAGAAGCACTGGGGCCTCTACCGCGCCGATCGCACGCCGAAGCCGGCGATGCGCGCCGTCGCGGAGTCGCGAAAGGACCGCCCGTGAAGACCGTGTCACCCCCCGACATCACACTCGAGACCATCGTCGTCGACGGCGTGGAGTTCCTGCGCCTGCGGAACCACGACCACATGCCCCGTTTCTTCATGACCCTGGCCAGCGACACCGACGCCTGGGCCTTCGTCATGTCCTCGGGCGGAATGACGGCGGGACGAACCGATCCCGACGGCGCGCTGTTCCCCTACACGACGGTGGATCGACTGACCTACGCACACCGGCACAGCGGTCCGGTCACGCTGATCCGGGCCGGAGACACGGTCTGGAACCCATTCACCGACGACCCCCACCCTCGTGTCGACCGCCACCTCGACAAGAGCGTGCTCGGCCACCAGCTGGCCTGGGACGTCACCCACCACGACCTGTCGCTGCACTGCCGGTTCCGCTGGGCCACCTGCGAACCCTTCGGACACGTGCGAACCGTCACCCTGCGCAATCCGGGCGACGCGCCGATCACCTTCGACCTCCTCGACGGAATGCGCAACGTCCTGCCGTCGGGCGTTCCCCTGCCGCTCATGCAGACGAGCAGCTGCCTGGTCGATGCCTACAAACGAGCCGATGTCGATCCGGCGACCGGCCTCACCACGATCGCGCTCACGGCGCGCATCATCGATCGCGCCGAGGCCGCCGAGGCACTGCGCGCGACCACGGTGTGGTCGCGGGGCCTCGACGACGCCCGCCTCGCCCTGTCGCCGGACACGGTGGCGAAGTTCCGCCGCGGCGACCCGATCGACGACGAGACCCGCCTCGCCGGTCGACCGGTCGGCGTCTTCAACCAGGCGACGCTCACGCTGCAGCCAGGTGAGTCCCGGACCTGGCACCTCGTGGCGGACGTGGGCCGCGACCATGTGCAGGTCGAAGAGCTGCGCTCGCTCCTCGCCGGTGACGATGATCTCGACGAGGCGATCACCAAGACCCTCGAGGCGTCGACCCGAGACCTCGAGTCCCTGCTCGCGCGTGCCGACGGCTTCCAGTGCACCGCGCAACGCGTGGACGACCACCACCACACCGCCAACGTTCTGTTCAACGTGATGCGCGGCGGAACCTTCTACCAGGACGGGGCGATCCCACCGGACGACTTCCAGCGATTCCTGCGGGTCCGCACCGGAGACCGACCGACGAAGCTGTCGGGCGAGCGCATCGACACGCTCGCCGGGCTCATGGAGCGGACCGCGGTCGCCGGGCTCGAGGACGAGTATCGGCTCGCGCTCGAGTACCTTCCGCTGCACTTCGGCCGTCGCCACGGCGACCCGAGCCGTCCCTGGAACCGCTTCTCGATCCGCGTGCGCGACCACCGCGGCGAGCGAATCCTCCACTACGAAGGGAACTGGCGCGACATCTTCCAGAACTGGGAAGCACTCGCACTGAGCTTCCCGCGCTTCCTTCCGAACATGATCGCGCGCTTCGTGAACGCCTCGACCGTCGACGGGTTCAATCCCTACCGTGTGACCCGCGAGGGCGTCGACTGGGAGGTCGAGGACCCCGACGACCCCTGGAGCACGATCGGCTACTGGGGCGACCACCAGATCATCTACCTGCTCAAGCTGATCGAGTGGGCCGAGGACGCGGTCCCCGAGGACTTCGAACGGATGCTCGCCACATCGGCCTTCACCTACGTGGACGTTCCGTATCGTCTGCGCTCCTACGCCGAGATCGTGGCCGATCCGCATCACACGATCGATTTCGACGAAGAGGCCGCGGCCCGCATCGCGCGCCGCGTCGAGACCGAGGGGACCGACGGGCAGCTCGTGCGGCGCTCCGATGGCACGATCGTCCGTGTATCACTGCTCGAGAAGCTGCTCGTGCCCGTGCTGTCGAAACTGTCGAATCTGGTGGCGGACGGCGGGATCTGGATGAACACCCAGCGCCCCGAGTGGAACGACGCGAACAACGCGCTCGTGGGCAACGGCGTGTCGATGGTCACGCTGTGCTACCTGCGCCGCTACCTCGCGCGCTTGTGGCCGCTGTACCACGGCACCGATGGCTTCACCATGTCCCACGCGGTCCGCGTGTGGCTCGACGAGGTGCGGGGAGTGCTCGAGCGCTTCCGCAGCGTGCTCGATGCGCGTCCGGTCGACGATCGCATGCGCCGGGCTCTGCTCGACGGCCTCGGCGAGGCCTTCGAACGGTACCGTGACCGGGTGGCCGAGGGCGGACTCGACCGCTCCGAATCGGTCAGTGGCCGGTCGGTCGCCACGCTCTTCTCGGTGGCCGGCGAGTTCGTCGACCACGCCATCGGCACGAACCGCCGCGACGACGGCCTGGTCCACGCCTACAACATCATGACGCTCGCCGACGACGAGGCGCGTCTCGAGCGCCTTCAGGTGATGCTCGAGGGACAGGTCGCCGCCATCAGTTCCGGCGGGCTGGACGACGACGAGGTCTTGGGGATCGTCGACGCTCTCTTCGAGGGCCCACTGTACCGGGCCGATCAGAACAGCTTCCTGCTCTATCCCGAGAAGACCCTTCCGACCTTCCTCGAACGCAATGACGTCGACGCCGAGAAGGCCACGGCGATCCCTCTGCTCGATGCGATGCTCGACGCCGGCGATACGTCGATCGTGGCGCGCGACGCCGCCGGGCACGTACGCTTCCACGGCGATTTCACCAACGCCGACGACGTGGCCGCCGCCCTCGACGAGGCCGCGCGCGACGAACGATGGCGCGCGCGCGTCGACGCCGACCGCGACGCGGTGCTGGCGCTGTTCGAGGACACCTTCCACCACCGCGCCTTCACCGGCCGCTCGGGCACCATGTACGGCTACGAGGGTCTGGGCTGCATCTACTGGCACATGGTGGCCAAGCTGCTGCTCGCGGTACAGGAAGTCGCGCTGCGGCGGGCCGATCGCGACGAGCACGACACGACCTTCGGACGGCTCGTCGATGCCTACTACCGTGTGCGCTCCGGGCTCGGCTTCTCGAAGACGCCGCAGGAGTTCGGCGCCTTCCCCACCGATCCCTACTCGCACACCCCGCCCCACGCCGGTGCCCAGCAGCCGGGAATGACCGGACAGGTGAAGGAGGAGATCCTCACCCGCATGGGCGAGCTCGGCCTGGTCTTCGAGGACGGCTGCGTGGCCTTCCGACCGCGGCTGCTGCGCGCGGGCGAATTCCTCGAGCACGTCGACTCGCTCACGGTGATCGACACCGAAGGCCGGCGTGACCGGATCGAGATCGCACCCGGACAGCTCGCCTTCACGGTGATGGGCGTGCCGGTCGTGTACTCGAAGGGCGATGCGTCCGCGATCGTCGTGCACGGTCGCGACGGTACGAAAACGACGGTCGACGGAGACCGGCTGGATCCGGACACGAGTCAGCGCTTGATCGACCGCGACGGATCGGTGGTGCGGATCGACGTGACCGTGCGGACGGCAGAACTGCTCGAGTGAGACGGAGGAGAGCGCTACTCCACCCTCTGGTACACCCGGACGTAGTCGATCACGAACTCCTGGGGAAACCGGGTGCTGGCGTCCGGGTTTCCCGGCCAGCGCCCGCCCACGGCCAGGTTCAGCAGCAGGTGGAAGCGCTGGTCGAAGGGCGCGGGATACGCACCCTTCGACGACCACCACTCGTCGAGCGTCTGGTAGAGCTGGCCGTTCACGTACCAGCGCAGTTCTTCGGGCTCCCACTCGACCGCGAAGGTGTGGAACTCCGAGTGGAAGTCCCCTTCGGGCAGCGTGAAGTGGGCTCCGGTCTTCGTGTTCCCGGGCCACTCCCCACCGTGGTGGATGGTGCCGTGGATCGTGTCGGGTTCCTGACCCAGGTACTCCACGATGTCGATCTCACCGCTCGCGGCCCAACCGCCGTAACGGGAGTCGGTCGGCAGCATCCAGAAGGCCGGCCACATCCCCTGGCCGATCGGCATCCTCGCGCGGATCTCGAAGCGTCCGTAGGTCCAGTCACCGCGGTGGCGCGTACGCAAGCGCGCCGAGGTGTAGTTCGATTCCTCGATGCGCTCCTCACGCGCGGTGATCGTCAGGAAACCGTCGGCCACCGTCGCGTTCTCCGCGCGGTAGTACTGCAGTTCCTCGTTGCCCCAGCCGCAGAGGTCCGGACAGCCGGTGCCGATCTGCGGCTGCCACTTGTCGAGGTCGAGCGCGGTGCCGTCGAACTCGTCGCTCCAGACCAGCTCGTAGGCCGGATCCGACGACGGGGCCGCGGCCCACGCCGGCCCGACGATCACCGGGATCAGCAAGGACAGGACGAACAGGGCGACCGGACGCATGGACTCTCCCGGTGGGGGCTCGGCAACTTTGTTCGGCAGTCTAACAAAGTCCGCACGACGAGGGAACAGGGCATCGCGCGCCCGCGACACCCCGTCTCCCGTGCCGCCGACCGCGCCGGTCGGGCTCAGCCCATGGCCTGGTCGTAGACATCCTCGTCGAAGCCCACCAGCAGCGTCTTGCCGACCTTGATCGTCGGCGCGCGCAGGTTGCCGGTGCTGCCGAGCATCTTCTCGACGATCTCCTTCTTCGCGGTGCCGCCGTCGAAGGTGTCGAGCTTCTTGCCCTTGGCCACGTGGATCTTCGAGGCGTCGCGGATCAGCTTCTTCGCGTCGTTCTCGCCGAGCTTCTTGCTGGCCGAGACCTTCTCCGCGACGTCCACGCCCTTCGCCTCCATGAACTTGGAGGCCTTCGCGCACGAGCTTCAACCGGGACGGTGGTAGTACCAGTCGACACGGGACTTCGTCATGATCGTTCCTTCCGGGAATCGGACAGGGGTTCGTGAACGCCCGCAGTCTAGACCAACGCTGCACGGCGGGCCACCGCGGTCCGGTGTGCGCTCCCCGCTCCGTTCAGTAGCCCAGCGCCCGGAGCCGTTCGACGTCGGCCGGATCCAGTTCCGTTGCGACTCCGGCGCCCGTCGTCGAGCCCGCGAGGAAGGCGCGCAGTCCGCGCATCCCGGCCAGCCAAGGCTCGGTACGCTGCATCCGTCGGTCTTCGAGCGCGGCGGGGTCACGGCGCAGGTCGTAGAACTCCTGGGTCGACCAGTGCCGGAAGACGAGCAGGGTCTCCGGCGTGCGGACGCCGTAGAACGGAGTCGAGCAGCGCACGAACACCCGATCGCGCGGCCGCGCGGGATCCTGCAGCACCTCGAGCACCCGGCGCGGCCAGCGGCTGCCAGCAGGCAGGTCGACCCCGAGGGTCCCGATCAGCAACGGAAGGAGATCGCCCAGCGAACGGAACGCGTCCGCGGACTCGACGATCGACGGCGGCACCAGCGCGCGTGGTGCGAACACCATGGGCACGTGGACCATCTCGTCGTAGGGCGTCGTGTTGTGGCCGTAGCGGCCGTGCTCGCCGAAGGCCTCGCCGTGATCCGACCCGAAGACGACCAACGTGGGCCGTCCCGTCCCCCGCCCCTCCCAGGCGCGCAGCACCCGGGCGACCAGCGCGTCGCCGCGGCGCAGGGCCCCGTCGTACAGCGCCACGAGGCGCGCGTGGTCCGACCCTTCGGACGCGTAGTCCCCCCGATCGAAGGCGCGCACGTCGGGCGTGTGCCCGATGACCGGTCCGTCGTAGTCGGGATCGCCGAAGACGTCGTGCTCGGACCCGGGGAAGTAGGGCTCGTGCGGCGGCATGAGGTGGACGAAGAAGAAGGTCGGAGCCGAACCGTCGAGGCCCTCCCGCACCCGTTCCTCGAAGAGGATCACCGGCAGCTCCGGCCACCACCAGTCGTGCGGACCCGCGGGCGGCTCGCGGTCGACGTCGCTCCAGGTCTGCACGAACTCGTCGAAGCCCTGGGCACTGCCCGCCGACCGTGCCACGTGGGCGTTGTCACTGACGGCGAGGGTGCGGTATCCCGCCTCGCGCAGCACCTCGGCGAGCGTGGTGAATCCGTCGGCCAGCGCGTGTGTCCTGCGGATCACCCCGTGGTCGCGCCAGCTGGCGCCGGTGAACACGGTGGCCATCGAACTGCGGGTGTAGGGTGCCTCGGCGAACACGCGCTCGAACCGCACGCCCGCCGTGGCGAGCGAGTCGATCGCCGGCGTGGTCGGACGAGGGTACCCGTACGACGACAGGTGATCGGCGCGCACGGTATCGAGGACCACGAACAGCACGTCCGGCTGATCGGGACCGGGTGTCGCGACCCGCGGCAGGTGCGCGGTGTCCGGGTCGACCGGCAGGCCGACGAAATCCGTGTCGGTGTCCGGCGTCGCCGTCCACTCCTTCCAGAGCGCCCGCTCGTCGGCGTCGAGCCGGGCGGACAGCTCGATCCGTCGCACGAACACCCCGCGGGGAATCGCCGACCCGTCGGCGCCGTCGAGGTGGTCGCTCGTCTCGATCCGCAGGTCGTGGGTCCCGGCTCCGAACAGGGGTTCGGGAATCTCCACCGCGAGTGTGTCGACCTGCCAGCCACCGGGGAGCGTGGTGCTCTCCAGTAGCTGTCCGTTCCAGACGACCGACACGCGTTGTCCGCGGGCTGCGAGTTCGGGGTGGGTGCTCCAGTGCAGTTCCAGTCGGGCCTCGGAGCCCAGTCCGGTGAGCCGCACCTCCGCCGGCTCGCCGGTGGTCCACACGGCGCCGGGCTCGAGTGGATGCCATCCGTCGCCGACGTAGTGCAGGCCGACGGTCTCGGTCACGCCGATTCCGTAGGGAGCACGCTCCGCGCTGTCGCCGAAGTCGAAGCGCGCCAGACGCACGCGCTCCGTCGGTGTCTGGCATCCGCTCGCCACGAGGGTCCCGGCCAGGGCCAGGAGCGCCGGAAGCCGGCGGAACCGATCGATCGCGGGTCGTCGCATGGCGCGAATTGTCCGCGGGCGGCTCACAGCTGGCAAGACGACAGTCCGCACCGACACGACGAGAGCACCGATCACCACGGAAACGTGATCTACCGCCGCCGGGATTGGTACTCCTCACAGCCCGGTCTTACGATGCCACCCCCACCGTGCCTGTTTCCGCGCCAACCCACGAGGACGAGGAATGTCTTCTGCGAAGATCGTCTGGACGAAGATCGACGAGGCTCCGGCCCTGGCCACCTACGCTCTGCTTCCGATCGTGAACGGATTCACGAAAGCTGCCGGCGTCGAGGTCGAGACGGCCGACATCTCCCTGGCCGGCCGCATCCTCGCGAACTTCCCCGAAACCCTGCGCGAGGACCAGCGCGTGCCCGACGAACTGAAGCGACTGGGCGACCTGGCGAAGACGCCGCACGCGAACATCGTGAAGCTGCCGAACATCAGCGCGTCGATCCCACAGCTGCAGGCCGCGATCCACGAAGTGCAGCAGCAGGGCTATGCCGTTCCCGACTTCCCCGAGGAACCGGAGACCGACGAGGAGCACGAACTCCGCGCACGCTATTCGGTGGTGCTGGGCTCGGCCGTGAACCCCGTCCTGCGCGAGGGCAACTCCGATCGCCGTGCCGCCGCCTCGGTCAAGCGCTTCGCCCAGAAGAATCCGCACCGCATGATGAAGCCCTGGCCCGAGTCGGGGTCGAAGACCCGCGTGGCCAGCATGGCCGACGGCGACTTCTACGGCAGTGAGGTGTCGACCACCGTCGACGAGGCCACGTCGTTCCGCATCGAGTTCGTCGACACCGACGGCGCGGTCACCGAGCTACGCACCGAGGCGCCGCTGCTGAGCGGCGAGGTGCTCGACGCCGCGACCATGAACGTGGCGGCCCTGCGCAACTTCTACGCCGCCTGCATGCGCGAGGCCCGGGAGAAGCGCGTGCTGCTGTCGCTGCACCTCAAGGCCACCATGATGAAGGTGAGCGATCCGGTGCTCTTCGGTCACTGCGTGTCGGTGTTCCTGGGCGACGTGCTCGAGAAGCACGGCGACACCCTGAAGTCCCTGGGGGCCGACGTGAACTACGGCCTGGCCGACCTGCTCGGCCGTCTCGACCAGCTACCCGCCGAGACGAAGACCGAGATCGAGGCCGACATCGCCGAGGCCCGGAAGAACGGCCCGCCCCTGGCCATGGTCGACTCGCGCAAGGACCGCACGAACCTGCACGTCCCCAACGACGTGATCATCGACGCGTCGATGCCGGTGGTCGTCCGCGACGGCGGGAAGATGTGGAACGCCGGGGACGAGCTGCAGGACACCCTGGCCATGGTTCCCGACCGCAGCTACGGCCCCATGTACCAGGCCGTGATCGAGGACTGCCAGAAGCACGGCCAGTTCGATCCGGCCACCATGGGTAGCGTGTCGAACGTGGGCCTCATGGCGAAAAAGGCCGAGGAATACGGCTCGCACGACAAGACCTTCACCGCTCCCGCCCGCGGCACGATGCGCGCCGTCACCACCGACGGCGCCGTCCTGCTCGAGCGCCCGGTCGAGGAAGGCGATCTCTTCCGCATGTGCCAGAGCAAGGACGAGGCGATCCGCGACTGGGTCGGCCTCGGCGTGCGCCGCGCCCGCGAGACCGGATCGCCAGCCGTGTTCTGGCTCGACACGCAGCGCGGGCACGACGCCCAGCTCGTCGAGAAGGTGGAGCGCTACCTCGGCGACCACGACACCGACGGCCTGCAGATCGAGATCCTGCCGCCGGTCGAGGCCATGGAGTTCACGCTGGCGCGCGTCCGCCGCGGCGAGGACACGATCTCGGTCACCGGCAACGTGCTGCGCGACTACCTCACCGATCTCTTCCCGATCCTCGAGCTCGGCACCAGCGCCCGCATGCTCTCGATCGTGCCCCTGCTCAACGGCGGCGGCCTTTTCGAGACCGGCGCCGGGGGTTCCGCCCCGAAGCACGTGCAGCAGTTCCTGGAGGAAGGCCACCTGCGGTGGGACTCGCTCGGCGAGTACTGCGCACTCGGCCCCTCGCTGGAGCTGGCGGCCGAGCAGTCGGGCAACGACCGCGCGCGGATCATGGCCCGAGCCCTCGACCGCGCGATCGAACGGTACCTCGAGGAGCAGCGCGCGCCTTCGCGCAAGGTGAACGAGATCGACAACCGTGGCTCGACCTTCTACCTGGCGCTGTACTGGGCCCAGGCGCTGGCCGAACAGGACGACGACGACGACCTGCGGGCGCGCTTCGACTCGATCGCGGCGAAGCTGGCCGAGAACGAAGACACGATCACCGAGGAGTTGCTCGAGGCCCAGGGCTCGCCCGTGGACATCGGGGGCTACTACCACCCCGACGACGAGAAGGCCGCCGCGGCCATGCGGCCGAGCGCGACGCTGAACGCGATCGTGGACGCGCTGTAGGCCCTCCGGCCGGGCCCCTCTCCGGGGGAGCGCTCTCCCGGACGCGAAGCGCGCACTTGATTCGGCCCCCGAACAAAGTGTACACTCTACAGGCTCAGGTTCGGGCAATCCGGCCGGAACGAAACGCCGGACCACGAATCACCGCTGCGGCGCGGGACGTCTTCCTCGATCCCGGACCGCCGACGCGTCACGCCTCAACACCCAGGAGTCCATTCCATGAAGGCAATTGCGATCGTCGCGATGCTCGCGCTGCTGGTCCCCGTCGCGGGATCCGCCCAGGTCCAGGTGACCACCGACCCGGCCACCATGACCAACGGTTTCATGAACGTGTTCAATCTCCCGGCGCCCGACGGCGACGGCGCCTTCCAGTTCGCCAGCCCCTGGGGCTTCGCCGACCTGCGCGCCTCCTTCAGCGGCACCGACCTGACCTTCGCCCCGAACACCATCGGTGACCCCGATCCGTTCTGGTACATCGGCGGCGGTGGCCCTGGCGCTCCGGGCAACAAGATCATGGAGGCCAACGGCTATTCCGAGGTCCTCGACGGCAGCCTGGCCGGCGAGACCATCGTCTTCAGCTTCGAGGTGCTGTCGAACACGCTGACCGACGCGCACACCGTCACGGCCTTCATCCGTGACTTCGCGCCGGACTTCTCGACGGTGAACGAGACCGTCATCCCCGTCGACGCCATCGGCGCGTACACGCTGAGCCTCGGCACGATCAACGACCCCGCCCGTCCCGTGCAGTGGGGCATCCAGATGCGCGGCGTGAACGTGTGGGAGACCGACGTCGAGCCCTTCGGCGAGATCGTCATCGGTGCCGACCTCGTCGTGTCGAACGACGAGAGCAGCTTCGCCAAGGTGAAGGCGCTGTACCAGCAGTAGGCCGGGAGCGAATTCGCCGTTCCGAACGCGAGAGGCCGCCGGGGATCCGGCGGCCTCTTCTTCTGTCTTCGACCGGTGTCTTCGTGCACGCACAGGTCTTCGGTGACGACGAGCGACGGCCCGGGTCTCGGAGACCCCGGGCCGCCGCGAACCGCAATCCCACCCGGTGAACGACTGAAGGAGGAGACTGCGGCCGAATCGATGCGTTCTGTCCTGACAACGCGCTCCGCGGGGCGGGAGTTCCCGGGCGTCCTCAGTTCCGGTTCGAAACCGCGTTGCTCCCCCGCTCCACCGTGCCCAGCTCGGGGTTCTCGTCCTGGGCCGTCTCGCGGCAGACGTCGTCGATCAGCTGCTCGCGGTTCTCGCGGAACCAGGACTCGAGTTCGCACGCCAGCTGGCAGAACTCGCGCGGCGAGAGCCGCAGCGACCAGTCGGGCGTCTCGATCTCGTAGCTGGGCACGTCGTGCGGTCCACGGTCGTGGCGCTGGAGCATGGCGGGCCTCCCGGATTCGAGGAACGGCGATCTCCCGGAGGGGGTCTTCGCCCCCGACACCGCCGAACTTGAATTTCAGTATCAAACAATCCCGGGAGAAATCAAGGCCGGAATCACGAATTCGGCGTGACCGGCACTCGTTCGCCCTCCACCAGCTCCACCAGGACGCGACCGAGCTCTCGGTACTCCGGCGCCCGGCTCGAGGCCTTGCGCCAGGCCAGGCCGATCTCGCGGTACGGCGTCGGCTCGGTGAAGGGAATCACGCGCACTCCACCGGCTCGGCCCTCGACGTCCAGTGCCATCTTCGGCAGCAGTGTCGTCCCCAGGCCCCCGGCGACCATCTGCGTCAGCGTCCCCAGGCTGGTGGCCCGCATCCGCGAGGCCTCGCGTGCACCGGCGTGATTGCAGATGGCCAGGGCCTGGTCGCGCAGGCAATGGCCGTCTTCGAGCAGAAGGACCTCCTGATCGACCAGATCCGAATCCTGCACACGGGAGCGGCCGGCCAGCGGGTGACGGGCCGGCACCGCGAGACGGAACTCGTCGCGGAACAGGGGCAGCGCCTCGACCTCGCCCGGCAGCGGCAGTGCGAGCAACAGCACGTCGAGCTCGCCCTCGTTCAGGCGCTGGAGAAGGACGTGGGTGAACTCCTCGCGCAGGAACAGCTCGAGCCGCGGGAAGCGATCGCGCAGCCCGGGCAGGACCCGTGGCAGCAGGTACGGAGCGACGGTCGGGATCACGCCCAGGCGCAGCAGGCCGGCCAGGGGCTCGCGCGCCGCCCGTGCGGTGTCGGACAGGCCGTCGGCCTCGGCGAGCACGCGCCGGGCCTGGGCGACGACCTCCCGTCCCACCGGCGTCAGCAGGACCTTCCGGGCCGCGCGCTCGAAGAGCTGCACGCCCAGGGTCTCCTCGAGCGCCTGGACCTGGGTCGACAGAGCCGGCTGGGTCACATGACACGCCTCCGCCGCACGGCGGAAGTGCAGGTGCTCGGCCACCGCGACGGCGTACTCGAGCTGGCGGATGGTGGGCCGGGTGCGGGGTCGGGTGCCGTTGCCGGGAGCCTTCTCCATGGTGCGATCTCCGAGGGGGTGCAGGCCCGCGGCCCCTCGATGAGCGGGGGCTTCGGTCACCCCATGTTATCGCAAAGCCAAGATCAATCAATTGGAATGTTCGTTCGAACGGCCTTTTCTTGCAGCGCGTCCGGGGACGGAGCGGTCCCCGCATCAGTTCCCGAACCCGACCGAGGAGAGTTCGACCATGCTGACCGTCGGAGACAGGCTCCCGCAGTTCTCCCTGACCGCGACCGTCGACAACGACAAGCCCTCGACGGCCTTCGCCGAGGTCGACAACGACACCTACCGGGGAAAGTGGAAGGTGATCTTCGCCTGGCCGAAGGACTTCACCTTCGTCTGCCCCACCGAGATCGCCGCCTTCGGCAAGCTGAATCGCGAATTCGCCGACCGCGACTGCCAGATCCTGGGCATGTCGACCGACAGCGAGTTCGTCCACTTCGCCTGGCGCAACGACCACGACGACCTGAAGGACCTGCCCTTCCCCATGCTGGCCGACGTGAAGCGCGACTTCAGCGAGGCCCTGGGCATCCTCGACCGGAACGAGGGCGTGTGCCTGCGGGCGACCTTCATCGTCGACCCCGACGACACGATCCAGCACGTGTCGGTGAACGGCCTCGACGTCGGCCGCAACCCCGACGAGACCCTGCGCATCCTCGACGCCCTGCAGACCGACGAGCTGTGCCCCTGCAACTGGCAGAAGGGCGAGGAGACCCTCGTCGTCGGCTGACGACGCTCGCACCGACGAGAGAAAGGAAGATCGCCATGGAATGGGTGAGAGAACAGTTGCCCGAGGCCGCCCGCGACATCCGCCTGAACCTGGGCACGGTGTTCAACAGCCAGAACCTGAGCGAGCGTCAGGTCTACGGCACGCTGGTGGCCTGCGCTTTCGCCGCCCGCAACGCCGAGCTGCTGGCCGCCGCGGAGGAGGAGGTCCAGGGCAAACTGACCGACGAGGACCTGGCCCTGGCCAAGTCGATCGCGGCGACCATGGGCATGAACAACGTCTACTACCGCTTCCTGCACCTGGTGGAGGATCCGGAGTACGCGCAGATCCCCGCGCGGCTGCGGATGCAGGCCCTGAGCGCCCCGGCCGAGGACAAGCTCGACCGCGAGCTGTGGGCGCTGGCGGTGAGTGCGGTGAACGGCTGCGGTCAGTGCATCCAGGCCCACGAGAAAACCGTGCTGCAGCACGGCGCCTCGAAGGCCATGGTCCACGACGCGGTGCGGATCGCGTCGGTGGTGAACGCCGCCGCCGCGGCCCTCGACGCCGAGCCCTCCGGCGCCAACGTGGGTTGAGACCACGCTCGGCCGGTCGAACCCACGCGGGGCGGTCGCAGATGCGGCCGCCCCGTTTCGGTGGTGTGCCGCGATCTGGGGGATACGACGGACCTCGACACCACGCTTGCCAGCAGCCCCCGGAGTTCTCCATCATGCGCCGACGTGATGGACGACTCTCGCCAACAGATCAGCTTCTGCCGATCCTCCGACGGTGCTCGGATCGCGTACGCGACCGCTGGCCACGGCCCTCCTCTGGTCAAGGCGGCGAACTACCTCAGCCACCTCGATCACGATTGGGACAGTCCGGTGTGGCGCCACTGGTTGCGTGGCCTGTCGAGGCGTCATCGGCTGGTGCGCTACGACGAACGCGGCTGTGGCCTGTCCGACCGCGACACCTCGGTCTTCGACATGGACGCCTGGGTACGCGACCTCGAAGCGGTCGTCGACGCCGTCGGACTCGAGCGTTTCCCCGTGATCGGCCTGTCGCAGGGGGCCGCGGTCGCGGTGACGTACGCGGTGCGTCACCCCGAACGCGTCTCCGCACTGATCCTGTACGGCGGCTACGCCCGTGGACGCTTCCATCGCGCCATCGACGACGACAGCCGCGCCGAGGCCGAGACCATGATCGACGTGATCCGTCTCGGATGGGCACGCGAGAACCCGGCCTTCCGTCAGCTCTTCACGATGCAGCTCATCCCCGAGGGCAGCGAGTCCCAGGTCCGTTCGCTGAACGAACTCTCGCGTCTCTCGGCCGAACCGGAACAGATGGCGACCATGGAGCGGACCTTCTACGGGATCGACGTCCGCGAACTCGCGACGCAGGTACGGGTGCCGACCCTCGTCCTCCACGCTCGCCACGATGCGGCGATCCCCTTCGACGAGGGCCGCATGCTCGCGGAACTGATCCCCACCGCGCGCTTCGTGCCTCTGGACAGTCGCAATCACCTGCTGCTCGAACACGAGCCAGCGTGGAGACGGTTCACCGCCGAGTTGGAGACCTTCCTGGCCGGGCAATCCCCGCCGCAGACGGGCGCCGACCACGGATCGGCGTTCCCCGAGCTCACACCGCGCGAGACCCGCGTCCTCGAGCTGATCGCCGAAGGCAGCAGCAACGACGAGATCGCCGGGGCCCTCCACCTCGCGCCGAAGACCGTCCGCAACCACGTCTCGCGCATCTACGACAAGCTCGGCGTGTCCGGTCGGTCACGGGCCATCGTCCTCGCACGACACGCCGGCCTGGGACACGACGCCGATCCGGACGAAATCTGAGTTCGTTCAACGGGCCCCGGCCCTCGGCCGGATGTTCTGGTTCACGTGGAAGAGATTGTCCGGATCGTACTTCGTCTTGACCTCGACGAGTCTCTCGTAGTTCTCGCGGTAGGCCGCCGCGACCCGATCCTGGCCCTCTTCCATCATGAAGTTCACGTAGCCACCACCGGCAGAGTACGGATGCAGCGCCCGCCAGTAGTCCTGCGCCCAACGTGTGATGCGCTCCGCTTCATCCGGCTCGGGATCGACACCGACGATCACCCGTGACCACGTGACGTCGCGGTAACGGAAGGCCGTGTCCTCGGGCGAGACGTCGTGCACGGCCCCGTCGATGGGATACAGGTGCATGGTCGACCGTTCGGTCGGAAGGTCCGTCCCGAACCGCTCGTGGACGTCCAACGCGTCCTCACCGATGTCACCGACGAAGTCGGCCTTCCAGTACCACTGCAGACCCGGTGGATAGTAGATCTCGTCGAACATCGACTGCAGCTTGGGGTACGGCATCGGCCCGATCATGTCGAGCACCGGCTCGCTCCGCTCGCGGATCGGACGGAAGACCTCTTCTGCCCTTTCGAGGGGGCCGGTGTAACACCACGTGACGACACAGCCGTGGTGACCATGTAGTTCCTCGGGGAACGGAGACCCGGTCGGCACGCGGTGGAAGCCGAACCACCCGTACAGCTCTCGTGGCGCCTCGCGGATGAAGTCCCGGTACCAACGCAGCGCCTCCCGGGCTTCTGTGATCGGCCACACGATCGGACCGCCGTAGACCGTGTGCACCGGCCGACCGCGGAACAGGAAGGACGTGACGATCCCGAAGTTGCCGCCCCCGCCCCGAAGCGCCCAGAACAGATCCGGGTGCTCGTCCTCGCTCGCGGTCACGATCCGACCGTCGGCGAGCACCACCTCGGCCGCGAGCAGGTTGTCGACGGTGAGACCGTAGCGACGCGTGAGGTATCCGTGCCCTCCGCCCAGTGTGAGACCACCGACCCCGGTGGTCGAGATGATCCCGCTGGGAACGGCCAGTCCGAAGGGATGCGTGGCGTGGTCCACGTCGCCCCAGGTACATCCTCCACCGACGCGAACCGCCCGGGATCGGGTGTCGACGTGCACACCGTTCATCGGACCGAGGTCGGCGACCAGACCGTCGTCGCACAGGGCCAGACCGGCTCCGTTGTGCCCCCCACCGTACACGGCCAGTTCGACCCCGCGCTCGCGCGCGAAGTCGACGCACGCGACCACGTCGGCCACGTCCCGGCAGCGGACGATGGCGCCGGGTCGTTTGTCGATCATCGCGTTGTAGATGGAGCGACCGTCTTCGTAGGCCTCGCTCCCGGGCAGGAGGACCGGACCCCGCAGACGGGCAGAGAGCGACTCGATGGCCTCCGGAGCGAAGGCTCCGTCGGTCCTGCTCATGGGAGTCTCCTTCCAGGGGGATTCGCGGCCGGCGGCGCGTGGTCGCGCCGCGTGCAACCGCGACCCTGGGCGAGATCGTCGCTCCTGTCGTGAGGCAGACGTCACGAATCGAGCAGAACGGATGGGCCCCCACCCGGGACACGTGTCCCAGGTGGAGCCGATCGGAGCGGTCGGAGGAGGGCGCCTCAGGCCGAGGCCGACTCCGTCTGCCAGATCCCCGTCTCGAGGTACTCGTGGATCGACGCCGCGGCGCGCCGCCCGGCGCCCATGGCGAGGATCACCGTCGCGCCGCCGGTGACGATGTCGCCGCCGGCGAAGACGCCCGGACGCGTGGTGCGGCAGCTCTCGTCGTCGGCGACGATGGTCCCCCACTTCGTGTGCTCGATGCCCGGCGAAGTCTTCTGGATCAGCGGGTTCGACTTGTTGCCGATCGCCACCACGGCCATGTCGATGTCGAGTTCGTAGTCGCTTCCCTCGATCGGCACCGGCCGGCGGCGTCCGCTGTCGTCGGGCTCGCCGAGTTCCATCCTCTGCAGGCGGACCTTCTTCACCCAGCCCTGCTCGTCGCCGATGAACTCGAGCGGGTTGGTGAGCATGACGAACTCCACGCCCTCCTCGCGCGCGTGGTGGATCTCCTCGTTGCGCGCGGGCATCTCGGCGTCGGAGCGGCGGTAGAGGATCCTGGCGCTCTTCGCGCCCAGGCGCAGCGAGGTGCGTACGGCGTCCATGGCCGTGTTGCCGCCGCCGAAGACGACCACGTTCTTGCCCTTCACGTCGAAGACCGGCGTGTCGGAGTCCTCGCGGTAGGCCTTCATGAGGTTGACGCGGGTGAGGAACTCGTTCGACGAGTACACTCCGATCAGGTTCTCGCCCGGCACGTTCAGGAAGCGCGGCAGGCCGGCGCCCACGCCGATGAACACGGCGTCGTAGCCCTCCTCCTCGAGCAGCTCCTCGATCGTGTCGGTCATGCCGATGACGGCGTTCGTGACGAACTCCACGCCGAGCTTGCGCAACTGGTCGATCTCGGCCGCCACGATCTCCTTGGGCAGACGGAACTCGGGAATGCCGTAGACGAGCACGCCGCCGAGTTCGTGCAGAGCCTCGAACACGGTCACGTCGTGGCCCTGCTTGGCGAGGTCGGTGGCACAGCTCAGGCCCGACGGGCCGCTGCCCACGATCGCGACCTTCTTGCCGGTACGCTTCTCGGGCGGGGTGACCTTCATCAGTCCACCGTCGCGCTCGAAGTCGGCGACGAAGCGCTCCAGATGACCGATCGCCACGGGATCGCCCTTCTTGCCCAGGATGCAGAGCTGTTCGCACTGCTCCTCCTGCGGGCAGACCCGCCCGCAGATCGCCGGCAGGGAGTTGTCGCCCTTGATCACCTTGGCGGCCTCGTCGAAGCGCTCCTCGACCACCAGGCGGATGAAGCCGCCGATGTCGACGTTGACGGGGCATCCCATCACGCACTTCGGGTTCTTGCAGTCGAGACAACGCTGCGCCTCGCGCACGGCCAGGGCGGCCGTCATGCCCAGGTTCACTTCCTCGAAGTTGTGGCTCCGGGCGGTGGCGTCCTGCTCGGGCATCTTCTGCCGCTCGATCTTGCGTCGTTCCTTGGGGTGAAGATGCTCGGCCATACGTCGGTCCTCGTTCTCGGATCCGGCCGGGCGCCCGGCCTCGATCTCGTTCCCTAGGTGAGTTGATCGGCCTGCCGTCCGAGACGGCACTCGTGGTCGTGCTCGAACTCGTCGAGCCGGGTCTTCTCGAATCCCAGATACGCCTTGTTGCGCGCGGTGAGCAGGTCGAAGTCGACCGCGTGGGCGTCGAATTCCGGGCCGTCGACGCAGGCGAACTTCGTCTCGCCGCCGACCTCCACGCGGCAGCCGCCGCACATGCCCGTGCCGTCGACCATGATCGGGTTCAGGCTCACCACGGTCTCGATGCCGTGCGGGCGGGTGACCTCGGCCACGGCGCGCATCATCGGTACGGGGCCGATGGCCAGGACGAAGTCGATGCGGCGGCCCGAGTCGATCAGTTCCTGCAGCTTGTCGGTGACGAAGCCGTGGAAGCCGTAGGAGCCGTCGTCGGTGGTCGGGTAGACCTCGTCGCAGATCGCGCGCAGCTCGTCCTCGAGGATCACGTACTCCTTCGAGCGACCGCCGATGATCGAGACGACCTCGTTGCCGGCCTCCTTCAGGGCCACCGCGGTCGGGTACGCGATGGCGGTGCCGACGCCGCCGCCGATCGAGACGGCCGTTCCGAAGTTCTCGATGTGCGACGCGGTGCCCAGCGGACCCGCGACGTCGGAGATCGTGTCGCCGGTCTCCTTCTCGTTGAGCAGCCGCGTGGTCTTGCCCACGCCCTGGACGATGACCGCGACCCAGCCCTCTTCGGCGTTGCTGTCGGCGATGGTCAGCGGCACGCGCTCGCCGTCGGCGTGCACGCGCAGGATGACGAACTGCCCGGCCTTGCGCTTACGGGCGATCTTCGGCGCCTCGAGGCGGAAGTACTTGACGTCCGGAGCGAGGGATCGGGCCTCGACGATGCGAACCATACATGACCTCCGCGGCACGATGCTGTGGTCCGGCACGACGGAGCAGCTTCGGGGGAGCGCGTGGAGTCCGCCATGCCTGGCAATCGGGATGTATACAGGGACCCGCGCCGAGGAGCCATGTCTGCGGCCGGCCATTTCCGTGATCTGGGACGGAGTTCACGATCGGGTTCCGCGCGACCTGTGAAGGGATCACAGGAACGAGCCGGTCGAAGGCCACCGTCGACGCCCGAGGGGCTGTCCAGCGGAGCGCGATCCGCTATAGTCCGGGGCGATGAACGTCTACGAACGACTCTCCGACCCGCTCGCGCTCATCGTATTCGTGATCACCCTCTTTCTGCCGGTGATCGTCGGACTGGTGGCGCTGAAGCGCACCCGCTCGCAGTCGGACTTCTTCGTCGGCGGGCGCGCCATGAACAAGCTGGTGGTGGCCCTGTCGGCGGTGAGTTCGGGGCGGTCGTCGTGGCTGGTGCTCGGCGTGAGCGGCATGGCCTACGCCCGCGGCACGGGCGCGCTGTGGGCGGTGGCCGGCTACACCATCGTCGAGCTGATCCAGTTCCTCACCGTGGGCCAGCGCCTGCGCGACGACGCCCAGCGCTACGACTCGATCACCCTGCTCGACTGGTTCGAGTCGAAGTTCCCCGACTCGCGCCGCCGCATCCGCGTGACCGGCGCGCTGATCATCGGCGTGTTCCTCACCGCCTACGTCGCCGCCCAGCTCAACGGCGGCGCGAAGACCCTCGAGGCCGCCCTGCAGATCCCCTTCTGGACGGCGCTGCTGGCCGCGGCCGTGCTGATCGTGGTGTACATGCTGCTCGGCGGCTACATCGCCGTGGCCTACAACGACGTGGTGCGGGCGACGATCATGCTGGTCGCGCTGCTCGTGCTGCCGATCGTCGGGCTGGTCGAGATCGGCGGCTTCGCGGGGCTGGCGGAGAGCCTGCGCGGCACCGACCCGGGGTTGGTCGATCCGTTCTCGCTCGGCGTCGGTGCGCTGATCGGCTTCCTCGGCATCGGGCTCGGCTCGCCCGGCCAGCCGCACATCCTGGTGCGCTACATGTCGATCGACGACCCGAAGAACATCCGCGCCGCCGGGCTGTTCGGCTTCGCGTGGAACGTGGTGCTCGGTGCGGGCGCGGTGTTCGTGGGTCTGGTCGGCCGCGCGCTGGTACCGGCCGTGGAGAACCTGCCCGAGCAGGATCCCGAGATGGCCTACCTCGTCCTGTCGGCCGACTTCTTCGCGCCCGCCCTGTACGGCCTGCTCGTGGGTGGGATCTTCGCCGCCATCCTGTCGACCGCCGACAGCCAGTTGCTCGTGGTGTCGTCGACGGTCGTGCGCGACGTCTGGGAGAAGGTCGTCCGCTCCGACGTCGAACTCGACGAGCAGCAGCGGCTGAAGATGTCGCGGATGGTGGTGTTGCTCGCGGGGATCGCGGCCGTGCTGCTCGCGTGGGGTGCGCAGGGCCTGGTGTTCTGGCTCGTGCTCTTCGCCTGGGGCGGGCTGGGCGCGGCGATCGGGCCGGCGGTGATCCTCGGACTGTTCTGGCGTCGGACCACGGCGTCGGGCGTGGTCGCGGGGATGATCACCGGAGCGATCGTGACGATCGTCTGGCGGTTGTGGTTGAGGGATCCGACGGGACTGTACGAACTGATCCCCGGATTCGCGGCGGCGACGATCGCGGTGGTCTTGGTGAGTCTGCTGAGCCGGCCGCGCGGACGCGCGCGGGTCTGAGCGGCCGCTCGGGTTGTCGCCGCGGTGCGCGCTCGCGTATGCTCGGCGCT
>DATFKK010000032.1 GCA_035268685.1 Candidatus Krumholzibacteriia bacterium
TGTACATCAACGAGTTCTCGGTGCGCTTCGAACTCGTCGCCATGAACGTCTACACCGACCCCGCCACCGATCCCTTCCCAAACGGGGGAGTGCTCAACAGCACGCTGCTGATCCAGAACGACCAGGCCCTGGACAGCGAGATCGGCACCAATTCCTATGACCTGGGCCACATCATCAGTGTGAACCCCGGCAACCCCGCCGGGGGCCTGGCCTTCGTGGGTGTGCAGTGCAACTCGAGCTTCAAGGGCGCGGGCGGCACGCTGCTCGGTTCGGCGAGCACCGGGGCGGTCTACCCGATCATGATCCACGAGGTCGGCCATCAGGTCGGATCGAGCCACAGCTTCAACAGCGAGCTCGACGGCTGCAACGGCAACCGGTCGGCGAGCTGGGCCTACGAGATCGGAAGCGGAGTCACGATCATGTCCTACGCCGGCCTGTGCGGCGCCGAGAACGTGATCAACGACGACATCGACGTGTTCAACTCGGGATCCCAGCAGCAGATCACCAATCGCATCATCTCCACCAGCTCGTGCGGGACGACCGAGCCGACCGGCAATTCGCTGCCCGTGATCGACCTCCTGCCCACGCTGACGATCCCCCGTGAAACCGCCTTCGAACTCACCGCGAACGTCACCGACGCCGACAGCGATGACCTGACCTACAGCTGGGAACAGCACGACCTCGGTCCGGCCAGCCCGCCGGTCGATCCCACCGACGGGCCGACCTTCCGGAACTTCGAGCCCGTGCCCGAGACCTCCCGGTCCTTCCCCCGGTACAACGCGTATCGTCGGGGAACGGTCACCCCCTGGGAGTTCCTGCCGACCGTCGACCGGCAGATGACCTTCCGGCTGCTCGTGCGCGACAACAACCCGAACGGCGGCGCCGTGGTCTGGAGCACGCAGTTCATCAACGTCAGCGGTGAGCCCTTCCGCGTGCTCGCCCCGAACGGCGGCGAGACCTTCGAGGCCGGCACCGAGATCACGGTGACCTGGGACGCCGGCGGAAGTGTGGCCGACGAGGTGAGGATCCTCACCTCCGCCGACGCCGGAGTCACCTGGACCGAGGCCATCGCCGCCACGGCCAACGACGGCCAGGCCAACATCCTGTCTCCCTGCACCGCCACCGACGAGGGGCGCATCCGCATCGAGGGAGTCGGCAACGTCTTCTTCGACATCAGCGACGCTGACTTCGTCACCACCGCAGAGACCACGCCGCCGACCATCGAGTGCCCGGCCACCTTCACGATCACGACCAACGACGAGTCCGGCGTGCCGAACGACGACCCGGCCCTGCAGCCCTTCTTCGATGCCGTGACGGTGTCCGACAACTGCGACGAATCGGTCACACCGAACTTCCTGCTGCCCCCCACGCTGGTGATCGGGGACAACAACGTCGCCACCACGGCGACGGACGCGGCCGGGAATCTGGGAGTGTGCTCGACCACGCTGACGGTCGAGCTCGACACGGCGACGAGTGCTCCGGGCGCCGGGCGGCCGCGGACGGGCTTCGTCTCGGTCGCACCGAACCCCTTCAATCCCCGGGCCACGGTCCTCTTCGAACTGTCCCGCGCACAGGACGTGCGTCTCGACGTGATCGACGCGCGCGGGCGCAGGATCGACACCCTCGCCCGCGGATCCCGCCCCGCCGGCCGTCACGAACTCGTCTGGAACGGCACCGGCTCCGACGGCGACCAGGTGCCGAGCGGGGTCTACTTCCTCGTGCTGCAGACCGACGAGGGACGTTTCACCGAGCGCGCCGTGCTCCTGAAGTAGCGCAGACGAAGCAGCGACGAACGGGCCGCGGCCGGAGATTCCGGTCGCGGCCTCTTTCTTTCCCACCGGGGCGATTGCACGGAGCGAGACCGTGAAGACGACGGGTACGGCGGATCGCGGTCGGTGATTCGCCGTACTTCCGCGTCGTCCCGCAGGCGAGGTGGCGTCGGTCGTGCATCGCAGGTCGTGGTTCGTCCCCGCGGTCTCGCACGTCGACGGGTGACGGACACCGGTTCGTTCCGTGGACCCATCGTTCCCCGAGGAGCCCCTCCGATGTTCCAGCGCAACCGCCTCCCGCTCGTCGCCATGTGCCTGATCCTCGTCGCCGCCGTCCCGGCGGGCGCGGCCCCGGTCTGGTGGACGGACGAGGCCCCCCGGCTGGCCCGTTCGACCGCCGCCGACGACCTGGCGCAGGTCTACCGTACCTTCGGTGTCGACGCC